>JAHEHB010000003.1:0-9347 GCA_024644775.1 Deltaproteobacteria bacterium | reverse complement strand
GGCAGGGTGAGCATCATCATGCCGATGGCATCGAGGAACATTCCGAGAAATACGTATATCAGAAGAATCAGCATAAGAATCATCAACGGCGGTAGGGGAAGGACGAGCACAAATTCTGAAAGACTGTTTGGCAGGCCTGTCAGGGCCAGGAATCGAACAAAGATCAATACGCCGACGATGATGGAAAAGATCATTATGGTGGTTCGACCTGTTTCCAATAGTGATTCCTTAAAGCGAGCCCTTGTTAATCGTCGCATGGACAGTGCAAGCAGAAAAGCCCCAAAGGCACCGGCAGCGCCGGCTTCCGTCGGGGTAAATATACCGCTGTAAATGCCCCCCATGATCAAAAAGATAATGACCAAAATACCCCAAGTTCCCTTGAGGGAGAGAAATCGCATCTTCCACGAAACAGCGGGTTCAATTTGCCCCAGTTTTGGGTTTCTTTTTACGCGAATATAGATCATACCGGCATAGATGGCGGCTGAGACAACGCCTGGTATAAAACCGGCAATAAGAAGCTTTCCGACGGACTGCTCGGTGATGATTCCGTAAATTACAAGGATGACACTCGGTGGAATCAGCGACGCAAGCGTTCCGCTGGCGGCGACCACACCGGCTGCAAGCCTGGGATGGTAGCCATATTTGATCATTTCTGGAATGGCAACCCGCCCCATCACCGCGGCAGAAGCGGTACTCGCACCGGTGCAGGCTGCAAAGCCGGCGCAACCGAATACAGTGGTGATGGCCAACCCCCCTGGAAGATGGCCGAACCACTGTCTGGCGGTAAAAAAGATATCGTCGGTTAGACCGGCGTAAAACGCGTAATAACCCATGATAATAAAAAGTGGGATAACACTGAGCGAATAGTGAGCGACGATGCCGTGTGGAAGAAACCCCAACACCTTGCCTGCAACCGTATAATTTTTCAAAGCCCAGAGGCCCAAAAATCCGACCAAAGCTGTGGCAAAGGCAATCCGCATCCCCAACACAACCAGCACAAATAGCACACCCAATCCGATCAGACCCATCAATAGAGGATCCATATCTTTGCTCCTAATTCAATTTTCTCATTTCGGTGCCGACGATGGCCTGCGACACGTGCTGGATGAATTCAATGGCAAAACGGATACATAGAAAAAAACTGCCCACCGGAATGGCGAGTTTCGACGGCCACGTCGGCCAGTAGATATAACCGGTGGTATCGCCAACCCGATACGCCGAAAGGGTATGTTGAAAGGAATAAATGAAGATGATGACGTATACGAAAAGGGAAAGCGATACCGTAATCGCTTCAGCGATATGGTAGCCACGGTTCTTTAAAACCTTTGTAAGAAACAACTCCATCCTTACATGCCCCCCCTTTTTTTCCGTATGGGCAATTCCGAAAAATACCACACCCGCCATAATCAACTCCACGATTTCCACATGTCCAGGGATCGGCGCGTTAAACAGGTAGCGCCCGATAATTTCGGACACTGTGAAAAACATCAAAAACATGATAATCCCAACGGCCGTTAGATTCAACCACTCCTCTATGGTGGCGATATAAGGTTCGATTTTTATAAGAAGGGAGATATTTTTCCAGGCCGGAGTCTTTTCATTCTCTTGTGCACGGTTTTTTTCCATTACGCTACGGATGACCTCCTTGCCCAATAAAATCGGAAGAATCGAACTACATTCCGGTGATTTCTTTTCTTTTTTTCAGGTAGTAATCTAGTATTTCCTTTCCCGGTAGGCCTTCTTTTTCCCGGGCCTTCACCCAACCATCATAAACTTCCCGGGCTCTTTCCACCAACTTTTCGCGCTCTTCTGTCGGAAATTCCGTAATTTGAACTTTTTTTTTGAAGATGGGGATCCATTTTTTGTCTGCTGCCGAATATTCATCATCCCAGACACTTGGGCTTTTTGAATACCATTCCATATGATATTTCTTAAAATCATCCGGCAGTGCATCCCAGGCGTCTTTGTTTGCAACATATGCGCAGCCCATGGTCCCCAATGAGATTTTATCGGTGGCGTATTTTGAAACCTCATAAACCTTAAAGGACCCAAACGCATAGGACCAGGGGAATGCGACCAAATCGATGGTGCCCCGATCGATGGCTTCAAATACTTCCGGAGCCGGTAATAACGTGGGGACCGCCCCGAATTTTTTGAGAACATTTGCAATCTCGCCACCGGCTCTTACCCGAACCCCTTTGAGATCTGCTACCGTCCGGATTTGTTTGTTTCCCATGAGCTGAAACTGGGCGTGGCCGGCCGGCAGAAGCGGCACGGCATTCCACTTTGATAGCTCTTTCCGAACGGCGGGATGCTCCCAGAGTGCGATCCACATTTTACCGATGTTCTCAGTACCGTCCGGTGCCATAAATGGAAGCTCTTGGACCGTATGGAGCGGAACCTTGCCGGGCGTATAGGCCGCACAGTAGGCTGCAGCCTCGAACATTCCCGCCTGTAGACCATCCCAATTTTCCTTGGGAGGAGCCAGGACACCACCGTAGTGGATTTTTATCTTCCATTGGCCATTGGTCCGTTTCGCCATTTCATCGGCCCACAGGTGAACCGGTTTGGTCCATGCCCGTTTTCCGCTCCACAGGGATAGATTCCATTCAATCGTTTTTGAAATCGCTGATGTTGGAGAAAAGCCAATCACAATCGCCGCGGTAAAACAGACCCCACAAAATGCAACCATCCATCGTCTCATAGCAAACCTCCTTCGTTTCGATTTTGCACTTCCTCACCCCGAGTTTGAAAGCGCTGTTAAGATGATTTGCATGTTAGAAAACCACACTAAGAATTGTCAAGCTATTAAACAATGATGATTGCGGACTGACCCTATTAATGATAAAGGAAACGTGCGTCAATATGATCAGGTGCGATATTCCCGGTTTACGAGTGTTGACGCTATATCGTGGTTTTGATACTTTTTAACCACCATATCGTGAGGTAGTATACGAAAAATCAAATCGATGGGGGGTTGGGGAGTTTTTTCAATTCAAATTGCTCTGTGAATAATTCGTCCCCCTGCGGGGGGTGATTATTTATTCTGTGATTTCCATGGTGTTAAAAGAAGAAACATCTCGATTGTTCAGACAAACTAATTTAAAGGAGAATTGATAATGCGCAGATACGGTAATCCTATTGTTCGATTTATGATGCTTATTTTTTGGGGTACTTCCATTTTGCTGGTTTCTAATTATTGTGCTACCGAAAGTGCGGCAGCCGGCGCGGTAAAAGCCCATGTCGCTTGGGCGGAATCGGATGGAGAGGATCATGAAATTTTCTACAGTTTTTTTAAGGATAATTTTTGGAGCTCAGCGTTACCATTGACCGATGATAAGCTATTGAATACACAGCCGGCTCTTTCAGTGGGAACGAATGGAACAATTTGGGCCTTGTGGGTTGATGCGATTGGTACGGAAAGCCGACTGTCTTTTTGCAGATATAATGACAAATCATGGTCAACCCCAAGGCAAATTTCATCCGACCTAACCTCGAACGTGTCCCCTTCCATTGCTGTGGACAATGGGAATGTTTCGTGGATTGTTTGGGCGGGATTCGATGGCCAGGACGATGATATTTTTTTCTCAAGATGGAATGGAAATGATTGGGAAATTCCGTTGAGAGTTAACCTGGATGATTCAACACCGGATATTTTACCCATCATCGGAATCGATGAAACGGGGACGCCATTCATATACTGGTTGGGATATCGTGATGGATCCTATAAAGCTTATTACACCCAATGGAATGGGTTGGAATGGGAATTTGAAACTGAGGTGGGTAGTGAGAATACGTATTACGAGACAGTATTAGATGAAAGCGGTGACATCCCCTCTTTACCGGATTTTGTTAGTGAACCGGATAAGGCATCCATTCATGTTCCCAATGATGGGAAAATACAATCGATCCCGGTTCGATATTTGAGTAGATAGTGATTAAAACGACAATTTAACGAAAGAGCGTAACTGAAAGCTGTCATCGGCTAACATTCAGCAATCGGGCGGGACATTTCACAGAATTTAGGAAGCGGACTTCCCGTTGATTAGCTGAGTTTGGTGTTGGATAAGAGCAGAAATGAACCTTCATCCTTATCTTAAAATTGCTCGCATCGATCATTTTGTTAAAAATGTATTTGTCTTGCCCGGGGTGTTTGTAGCTCTCTATGCTGAGCCGGAATTAATAAGTCGCAACATGTTTTGGAATTTGATCGTTGCATTGATTGTGGCTGCATTCATCGCATCAAGCAACTATGTTATCAATGAAATACTGGATTCTCCTCAAGATGCGGTTCATCCTGTAAAAAAGAATCGACCGATTCCCTCTGGAGAAGTTGAATTAAAAATTGCCTATGTCGAATGGATGTTATTAGGCGCTTTCGGCATCCTGATCTCACTGTCGCTTAATAAGGCGTTTTTCTATACAACGTTGGCCTTTTTGGTTATGGGGAACGCATACAATGTCCCGCCGTTACGTACAAAAGATAAACCCTATTTGGATGTGCTATCAGAATCCATCAATAATCCTCTGAGATTCCTTCTTGGATGGTATTGTACCGGAATAAAGGCGCTGCCCCCTATATCGCTTATTTCAGCCTATTGGATGGTTGGGGCTTTTTTCATGTCGGTTAAGCGATTTGCTGAATATCGAAGAATCAATAATAAAGATATCGCTGTGGAATATCGAAACTCTTTTCGCCATTACAACGAAGAACGATTGTTGGTGAGTATTATTTATTATGGTTGCGCGTTTGGATTGTTCTTTGGCATTTTCCTTCTCAGATACCGCATGGAGCTTATTCTGGCAGTACCATTTGTAGCAGGATTTATTTCTTGGTATATTCATCTTGGATTAAAGCCGGACAGCCCCACACAATACCCGGAGCGTTTATATAAGGAAAAAGGATTCGTTGCCTATTCGTTTGTCTGTCTTGCTTTTTTTATTGCACTTTTTTTCATGGATGTGCCGATTTTAAGGGAAATATTTGCGCCAACCATTGCTGTTCAAAACAATCCTTCATACTGAGAACTGTTGCAGAATTTGAGATCAGTTATGATATTTGACTCCCATATCTCCTAATTTTCGGTAAATATTCAAAGCAATGGTCACTTTCCCAATAATCGGAAATTTGAAGTGTTAAATACGCGTCATCGGAACCATGAGCTGACAACGTGGGCAGCCGTCCTCCTCCTCTTAATTTTCACCACTTTTTTATTGGAAAATACCCAACTCTTGGGTCATTGGATCAACCTGTCGGAGGAAACGTCGGTCGTTATTTTCCCTATTCCCTTTGTTTCATGGGTTGCATTTTTTGCGATATTCGTAATTACCATTTGGGCGTATTTTACACTGTACCGTTTAGCAAACCGTTCTGGAAATTCTGTTCTGTATTGCACCTTGCCGATGGCATTGCTACCGATATCATTTGCACCGGTTTTTCTCCGTGCTTATTTCCCGATATTTATCATTGGAAATCTACCCATCGTCATCGCATCAATTCTGATTTCCAGCAGCCTGCTTTTGATTAATTCACGATACGCTGCCATCGTCAATCGATACGACGTGACGCGATCATTCTTGATAGTCTGTTTCATTGTCTTAGCAGGCGTTTTTACTGCTTTGGGAACATATTTCACGGATTCGGTTGGTCCTCACTCTGCCGATGAAGGGCACTATATTGTCCAGGCAGAAAGTCTATATACAGACCATGATGTGGATATTCGAAACAACGTCGATAATCCTGCAAACAGTGAACGCAGAAGACTGCATATTAGTCCGAACTCTCGTGGGGAGCATTGGTATTCAAATCATCCATTTGGCCTGTCCATTCTATTGGCCCCTGTTATTCACCGAGATATCGTCTTGCGTCACTTTGTGCTGGCCATTATATCGGCGCTGGGCATCATTGGTATGATAAAGCTCTGCCAAATCTACAATGCTAAACCCATGGGAATATTTTTTACGACGGGGTTACTGGTATTCAGTTCGATATGGGGGATATACTCATCACGTACACTTCCCGAAATAACCGGCGCAACCCTGCTTGCGTGGTTCATGTATGCTGTGTTTGTTCAAAAACAACGTCCGTGGGGGTCATTTTTCATCGCGGTGTTCTGTTTTTTTTGTTTACCGTGGCTTCAAGTTAGATTTTTTCCCAGCAGCCTGTTAGGTGCCGGATTTTATGGTGTCTGGGGTTTTTGGGGTGAAAGGCCCATAAAGAAAAATTTATTTCGGATACTGTTATTTTCGCTTTTTTGTCTAATGAGTCTTGCGATATATTTCTATGTGTATAATCAGTTATTTGTGGGCGGCAGATCGTATTCGTCATCTGATTGGAGGCTGTTTCAATATCCCCTCGGAATCTGGCAACAGCTGGGCAGCCGTCGCGGGATACTATACTCTTTACCGGTGTTTGTTTGGCTGATTATGGCAAACTTAAAGGTATTGTTGCGCGATAAAGACCATCGGTTCAAAACGTTAACGGTTTTCATCCATCTCGTTGCAATATTGTTAACCTCCTGTACGTTATGGGTGACAGAAGGGTCTTGTTTGCCGGGTAGATATTTAGTTATCCTTCTTCCTTTGCTAATTCCAGCGGCGGCACGCGTCTTTAACCGGAGTGACAATGTATCCCAATGGTGGTTTTTTTTCCTGGGTTTGCTGTCTATTGTACCTTTTTTCGTGATGCTTTTAAAATTAAGTGATTTCAATAAGCTCTTTGCTCTTTATCATGATTCGTTACCCATCGTTTTCCCCCAGCTTTATGGCTATTCACCGGCGCTTCTCGATCCATACAAATATTCATTGCACCCTTTTTCAATCGGAATTTACATCGCAACCGGTCTGATGCTTTTTTTGCCTTTAAAAAAGACGAAATTACGGATGGGAGTTGCCATTTTGACGATTGCATTGGGGCTGTGGATTCCTCAGATTTATCCCGCCGATGCCCATTTACCTTTTAAAGAGCAATTGATCTCGAATCCGGCTCAAACGGCCCAACTGCTCTCGAATATGGATTTAAATCACGCGTACATCTTACTGAAAACCGGCTCAAAGAACCAGCCGCTCCTATCGGTAATAAACCGGTTTTATGACATACCGGAATCGGAAAAACGATACGTTTCGAGCGACAATATGGATTTTTTTAAAAATAATTCTGTTCCTCAAAGTGATCTGCAACAAAATTATTTTGAACACAGAGGGTATCGATGGACAGGTTTGGTGCCCCCGTTTAATGGCGGGGTCGGTAAAAGGGTATTTCAGCTAACAGGATCTTTGGAGGGAGATGCCACCGCCGTTCTGGCAATTCTGGAAGACAATCAAATTATCGTCAAGAAAACGCTATCCCATCGGGACGGTCGGGTCGATATCAGTTGTCTCGTTGAAACAGAATATAATAACCCGATTAATATCCTTTTGCGCCTTGAAAATGGGGAGGGTGTGTTTATAACAGAATCGATTGGATGGGCGCCCTATAGCGAAAAATTGCTTCAATCAGCGAATTTACGTTTATCGGCTCAAATAGTCGCGGCAAATTAGCGTCCATCCATTTTTAGTAAATATGATGGATGATTGAGACCCGTCGGTGGATAGAATTCATCGTGGGTGTACCGAAATCCCAGCGTTTTCAGTAGATGCCGTGAGGATTCGTTTCCGGGATTATGGCCGGCAAAGAGGCTCTTTGCTTTGAGGGTGCTGAAAGCATAGTGAATAACCGCGTGTGCGGCTTCAGTTGCGTATCCGTGTCGCCAGAAATTTGAACGTATGTGAAAGCCGATTTCGTATATTTGTTGCGGCAGATCGTATGGCCTTAGCCCACAGCAGCCCATGTGTTCATTATTTTTTAAAAGAAAAATCGGCCAATATTGGACACCGTATTCTTTTTCAGTAGTGATTTCTCTTACCAGCCGCTCTCGAACCTGATTTTCAGATAGCTTTCCACGCGCATCGATTCGTTTCGTGACCTCATAATCTCCCCAGAGTATCAACGCAATATCAATGTCTTCTTCACGCCAATGGCGGAAACCTAAACGGTCTGTTTTAATGAAATAGTTTCTATGATCGTTCATCTTTTATTTTGCCTCGAACATCGCTTTTTAAATTGTGGTTCGACTTTCGTTCATTGGGACGCTATGTGGTGATAACTCAGTTTAGCAGGGTATATATTCTGGTATCTATCATAATGGATCTCAGTTCCATTTTTTTGGGTCCTGTACACTTGATTTTTGTGAGTCAGCATTGTACCATGTACATGTTCGTTTTTTTTCTGTGCATGTTACTATAAAAGGGTGCGTCATGATCACCGTCTCAGCGACCAAATTTAGAAATAATCTATTTGAGTATCTCGATAAAGTTGCTCAGGGTGAAACGGTTGTTATCCACCGCAACAAACAAGAAGTGGCGCGTTTAGTTTCTGCGCCTAAAACTGATTGGCGCGATAACATGAAAGTTCAACCTAAAGCGCTGGTTTCCCCGGAAGAGATTATGCAGACTTTTGAAGATATCTGGGAGGGATACATTTGACACCCAATCGCTATCTATTCGATACGCACGCACTGATATTTTGGAGTTCTTTAGAATGGGTAACGGAAGCGTTTGTTGAATTTTTTGATCGGCAGACAACGCAGGGCAATGTATTTGCCTCGTCAATTAATTTCTGGGAAGTTGCGCTGCTATCCAAAAAAGGAAAAGTCGCGATCAGCAGCGTTCATGATTGGAAATTGGGCTTATTAGAAAACACCAATATCAGAATATTGAATCCCTCGGCTTCGGATATGATTGATTCCACTCTGTTGCCGGACTACCATAAAGATCCATTTGATCGTTTGTTGATCGCGCAAGCGCAGCGTCATAAAACGTTGTTGGTCACCAGAGACGCAGCCATCGATAGTTATCCAGTAAAAACTTTCTGGTTGTAATTCCTGTGTCCGCATAAGCGGGCACATGGAAGCACCGAACAGTATGGTCTGAGATCCTTTCGCGGTGAACACCGTCGAGGAAGCGGAGAAAAGGCTTCGGGACGGCTCCAACGGCATGGAAAAAGCTTGTCTGGCCGTCGCCAAATCGAATGCCGCATGGGTTGCTGAGACGCTCACCTTCATCGGCCTGGTTCCGGAAGACACCATCGACCTCGGAAGGGGCGTCAAGCGCCCCGCTGGTGCCAGCGGATGACGCACATCAATCTGCCCGATGCCCACGTGGGCTATGCTGTCCTCGATATAAACGATGCCGGCTCGAAACTGATGCTTCTCGTGCGCAGCCTTTCCGATGGCGACCTGGAATTCGCCGGATTCATCCCCGGTTGTTCCGTCAATGCGAAGCACATACCCCTGGTAGCTGTGGTGCCG
>JAHEHB010000099.1:7812-14359 GCA_024644775.1 Deltaproteobacteria bacterium | reverse complement strand
CAGCAGATTTACGAGCTTCACGAGAATTACGTGAAACTGTTCCCTCTTGCGACCGGATGCCTCGATGGCGGCTGTCATACGGGGAATATATCCGTGATGATCCGCGCCCCAAACGTCGATGACGCGTTCGAACCCCCGCTCATATTTGTTCTGATGATAGGCGATATCTGATGCAAAATAGGTTGTATCGCCATTGCTCCGCACGACAACCCGATCTTTTTCATCTCCATACGCCGAGGTTTTAAACCAGAATGCCCCCTCTTTTGGGTAAACAATATGTTGAACTTGAGCCTGTTTTATCACCTCGTCTATTTTTCCGGAATCATATAAACTTTGTTCGCTAAACCATCGATTAAAACGAACCCCAAAGATTTCAAGGTCCGAACGAATTCCTGCGAGAATCTCCTCTGCGGCAAATTCGGCGCAATAGGTCACTGCTTCAGTTTCTGAAAGGGATGATAAAACCGATTCATTTTGGTTATAAATGCATTTTGCAATGTCCTGGATGTAATCTCCTTGATAACAGTCCTCTGGAAATTCTATCGTTTCATCCTGGGATTGTTTGTATCGAAGGTATACCGAGCGACCCAACGTGGCGATCTGTCTGCCGGAGTCGTTAATATAGTACTCCCTTTGTACATCGTATCCGCAAAAAGACAGAATATTTGCAGTGGCATCTCCTACCGCAGCCCCCCGGCCATGCCCCACATGGAGGGGTCCGGTGGGATTGGCGCTGACAAATTCCACTTGAATCCGCATTCCGTTTCCGATATCGGCTTTTCCGTACTCCGCATCTGCTTCATGGATTGTTCTCAAAACAGGGTGCCAGAATCGGGGGTTAATGAAAAAGTTGATAAATCCAGGGCCCGCGATTTCTGTTTTATGGATGATTCCGCCCGAATCCTTCAAATGCTTGACAATGACTTCGGCAATTTTTCGGGGCGGCATCTTTTGAATCGAAGCACTCATCATTGCAACGTTCGTGGCAAAGTCCCCATGGGATTCGATCCTTGGCACTTCTATCTCAATTGGGGGGATTTCAGATTGGGGTAACTCTCCGCTATCCCATGCATTTGTTACAGCCTCTTGTATTATGGATTTGAGCGTTTCTTTCATTGATTTATTATGGTTATATCCTGTTTAAATATTAAATAAAAAAGAAACTAATTTCATAAAGATTTTTCATTTTCAAGTCAAGAACGTTTGAGCTGATCTCTGATTGTTGATCACACGTATTGACATCCTATCATGGATTAAATATAGATCAAGATTGTAAGGGTGGATGGATGCCTGCTGAGTAAACGGCGGTGTTTCGATGTTTTCCACGAGATTAAGTGTATCAAAAAGATACATGCTATTCGTGGTTTTTTTCTGAAATTCGGAGGTTTCTATGAGAAAGATTCTGCCTGTTTCCGTGGTGGTTTGTTTGTGCTTTTTTGTGGCGCAAACGACGTCCGCCCATTTTGGTATGGTGATTCCGACAGATACAATGGTGATGCCTGAGGATAATCGGACCGTTACATTAACGCTTTCTTTTTCTCATCCGTTTGAAGGTATCGGGATGGAACTTGCAAAGCCGAAAGCCTTCGGTTTTTTTTCCCATGGGAACATGTACGATTTACTCGGCATGTTGACAGAAGTAAAAATAATGGGACATACGGGCTGGCAAACGGATTACCGGGTAAAGCGGCCGGGTGTTTACATGTTCTACATGCAACCCCAACCTTATTGGGAACCTGCCGAAGATGTCTTTATTGTTCATTATACGAAAACCGTCGTAACCGCATTCGGTGATGATGAAGGTTGGGATAAGGAAATAGGATTAAAGACTGAAATCGTACCTCTATCGAAGGCTTATGGCCTTTATGCTGGAAACGTGTTTCAAGGGATTGTTAAGTTAGACGGGAATCCTGTGCCTTACGCTGAAGTAGAAGTGGAATACTACAACGCGGATGGCCGCGTCAGAGCACCCACAGACTATATGATCACTCAAACAATCAAAGCGGACTCAAACGGAGTGTTTACCTATGCGGCGCCCAAGGCCGGTTGGTGGGGGTTTGCAGCTTTGAATGAAGCCGATTTCAAATTGAAGGCCAAGGGTGAGGATAAAGTGGTGGAAATCGGGGCGGTAATTTGGGTCAAATTCCACGAATGGAAAAATGAATAAATTATATTATGCATATATCTGAAGGTGTATTATCCGGGCCGGTTCTTGTCTCAGGAATGGCGCTCACCGCTGCCGGTACCGCTATCGGTCTGAGGAAACTGGATTATGATCGGATTGCAAAGGCGGGTGTTCTTTCGGCAGCCTTTTTTGTGGCGTCTTTGATTCATGTACCCATTGGGCCGGCCAATGTCCATCTTATCCTCAACGGCATTGTGGGACTTATACTGGGGTGGGGAGCGGTTCCGGTCATTTTAGTGGCCTTATTGCTTCAGGGGGTCATTTTTCAGTTTGGCGGAATTACCACTTTGGGTGTCAACACCCTGATTATGGCCGGTCCTGCGGTGATCTGCTATTATCTTTTCAACCGACTGCTTTGGAAGCAGCCGCTTGTTTCATCTTTCGGAGCCTTTGCATGCGGGGCATTATCCGTATTGATCGGCGGAATCCTTGTGGGGCTCGCGCTGATGTTTACAGAAGAGAATTTTTTTGAGATCGCGTTGCTGGTGGTTGCCGCTCATATACCGGTAATGATTATTGAAGGATTTGTTACTGCCTTTGCTGTGAGTTTTTTAAAAAAGGTTCAACCCGACATGCTTCCCGGATTCACCGGATAAAATACGATAATTTAGGTTATTGCGCAGATCCATCTGTACTTCATTTCTAATTTGAGCGGTCAAATCAATGTGCAGTCGAAATCAAAATAAAATTTTTCCGGTTATGCAGAAAACTCAATTTAAGTAGCTTCGGCTTTGGGGGTAATCCGATTCGCGGACGTGTGAAACTCGTGCATAAGGGAGCGTAATACCGAACAGGGCTTCGAAATTAACAAAACATCTCGGAAAACAAAATAGTTAGGGCGTATTTCCGATACTTCTTGTTGTTCGGTGTAACGCTCCCTATTACACTCAGACAGTCACACGCACACGAATCGGATCACCCCCAAAGCCTATTCCTGTATACAACTTGGGATTTGTGGATAACCGCAAAAATTTTTAT
Source organism: Deltaproteobacteria bacterium (assembly GCA_024644775.1). Next base: position 11,196 of record JAHEHB010000099.1, on the reverse strand, counting down.
AAAGCTCAAAGGATCTATATAATGGTAACTTTTATGAAATCGGTATGGTGTGTCCGATTGTCAGGAGGTCTTTCATGCCTATTCTACATTGCAGCCGCGGTTTTTTTTATTAAAACCGCAAGTGCTCACAACGTCACCGTGTTTGCCTGGGTCGAGGGTGAGATGGTACACACACAAAGCAAATTCAGTGGCGGAAGGAAGGCAAAGAATGCCACTGTCGAGGTTTACGATACCGAGGGCACCAAACTTCTTGAAGGTAAAACGGATGAAAACGGAGAATTCGCATTTAAAATCCCCAAGAAAACCGAATTGAAAGTAATCCTACTTGCCGGCGCAGGACATCGGGGTGAATGGACGATCCCTCTTGATGAGCTACAGGGGGAAACACATCATCAAACCGTACCATCGACGTCTCAGCCGGTAGAAGAAAAAAAAACTGGACGGATAAATCAACGGCCTATAAATGTTGGCCTATCTGAGGAAGACATCGAAAAGATCGTCGAAAAGGTATTGGACAAAAAGCTGAAACCCCTATTGAAGATGCTTGTCGAATCGAAAACAAAGGGTCCTTCGGCATCTGATATATTGGGTGGAATCGGCTATATATTGGGTCTGATGGGCTTAGGTGCGTACATCCATTATCGGCAGAAGAAAAAAGAGTAGGCTCGGCGCATGATCGCGGAACCATTTTCCACAGGGACTTCGGTTATTCATCGTATCGATCCCAGACTGAAGGTCATTTTTGCAACCCTCTATAGTTTCGTTGTCGCGTTCTCCATGGAGCCCCGATCCCTTTGTTTTGCCGTAGTCTTATCAATCGTCGTGATTTTCATGGCTCGGTTGAATATACGTGGGGTCATTCGAAGAATTGCGATTGTGCTGGGGTTTATTCTTCTCATCTGGGTGGTATTGCCACTGACTTTCGAAGGAGAGTCGTTACTGACAATCGGACCGATGAAACTGACGCGTCCGGGTATCCTCCTTTCCTTACAAATTACACTGAAGTCCATTGCGATCTCATTGATCTTTATGGCTTTGGTCGCCACCATGACCATTGCGACTTTAGGACATGCCCTAAACAACCTCAGGTTGCCGGATAAGATGGTTTTTTTGCTACTGATTACATATCGGTACTTTTTTGTTATCGAACAGGAATACAACCGATTGTTGACAGCGATGAAAATACGCGGCTTTCGCCCGAAAACCGATTTACATACCTATAAAACATTTGCCTATCTGATCGGAACGCTTTTTGTTCGCGCGTCGGACAGAGCGGTGCGTGTTCATCAGGCCATGAAGTGCCGGGGATTTAGTGGAAAATTCCATAGCCTCCATATTTTTCCGCCTCATCGTCGAAACAAGGTTTTTACCGGGGTAATGTCTTTCGTTGTATTCTGTTTAGCCTTCCTGGAATGGGGGCCCAATTCTTGGTGGTGAACTGACTGAATACACGGAAATGATGGAGTTCATTCTAAATCCCTGTAGCGTTTAGATGAATAGTTCTATCCAGACAATAGATGCCGGACAATCCAGTGCTTGGACAATGCCTGCTTAATCTGTGCACGGGCCAGCTCTGGATCGTGGACACTGCACTTGACTTGCAGGCGGTTTTCTTTGACTTTGCTGGCGCTCCAACGCCCTTGGCCTGTTCTTTTCAACACCTCATCGATGATCAGAGACAGCTCATGCCTGAGATCGTCCGTGTCGGATTCAACGCTGTCGGCGTGGGACAGATCAAAATCTAAGTGCAAAACGTTCATCCATATCAAACGCAATGCGATCCTAAAGTATTTTAAGCAGCCCCTCGAAACTGCCCCTAGTTTGGTTTGAATATTATTTTTTAACTGTGAAGCCCAGATATCAGTTTTTGCTACCGCCCGATTATAATTCCGAGCTGCTAAATCTAACATTTAGGATACTATAAAGATTTTTTAATATTATTTTTCATTTATTTCTTTGGATTCGATGAATCCAATCTTTCTTTTTGATTCTTCCTCCTCAGTTATCAATTTATCGAGAACCGCAAAAACTATCTGAAACCTTTCGTCTGTTTGCTTCCGTAGCTCATCCAGCTCGCGCTTCAACTCGTCATGATCAAGAATCATATGCCGAAGCCGTACAAAGGCTCGCATAATTTGCACATTTACCTGAATCGCTCGCTTGCTTCTTAGAACACTTGAAAGCATGGCGACACCCTGTTCTGTAAAGGCCATCGGGGGGTATCTCAAGCCCATCTTTTCAGATTTGGATGTCCCAAATTGGGATCTCCAATTGTAAAGCTCCTCTTTGGAAAATTCAAACATGAAATCCGGTGGAAATCTTTCTATATTTCTGCGTACAGCCCGTTTCAAAATCCTCGTCTAAACTTCATACAGCTCGGCCAGATCCCTGTCTATCATCACCTTAACGCCGCGAATAAAGTAGATCCGCTTTTCAATGTCTTCTACTGTGATAAGATTCCCCATATTCTTTTATTTAAAAATACCTTTCCAGTCTGTCAGATTTGGAGATCCCAATTTGGGACCTCCAATTGGGATCTCTTTATTATGTTTTAGGTTGAGATCTCCCAAAATTTTTCCTCATAGATGGCCCAAAAGTAGCGTAGCTGCCACATGGTGTAACCTATAATTTTTAGGAGAAATTTTCAACCATTTAAAATGATTGTTAGTGCAATAAAAGCAGTATGTTAATTACGATATTCGGCTAAGATTAAGTTTACATGAACGAAGATATTTGCTCAGAGTTTACACAAAAAGTGGAATTTTTATTTTATTGAATATCAGATAGTTATAAACAGATTGCACTAAACGGTAGCTACGCTATTTTTAGCCAAAAAGAAACAATCAGAACTTAAGATCGACGTTTTTTGTCCAAATTCTATCGGGACACCAGCTTGTCAAAAGATCCCTGGAATCCGATGAAAATGTCTTGGTTAGTGGCTTTGGGAGGTTCTGTGTCAAAAAAAGTATAAACAGTGGGGAAGGAATTCAGCAACCAGTGAGAACATGATAGAGGGTAGGGCAGGGGTCAACCAAAAAAGTACCGAAATATCGCAAATGACGAGGTCGGATATTTCAATATTCGACATGATTTATGGGAAACCTGTTTGCGGAGCAAGCCTAAAGTGACTTCCAGCTTAATTGTCCGAACACTGTCCGGACAATTGGATAGGCCCTATAAAACCCAATGATTTCATGCAATCTTTGTCTTGGTATCTTTAGATCAACGGCCAAATTATCAACCAGATATTTCCCGTAATCTGCTCTGCATTTGACAATTTGAAGCAAGAGTGTATTATATATATGAACTAATTAATTAACCAATGAGTTTGTGGGGGAACTCTAATGGCTACAGAACCAATGACCCGATTAATTGACGCGCTTT
>JAHEHB010000099.1:0-7802 GCA_024644775.1 Deltaproteobacteria bacterium | reverse complement strand
AGGAAAAGAAGCGATGAAGAGGTAGGAACTCAGCAGCCGGTGAGGACATGAAGGTGGGGGTAGCGCAGGGGTCAACCAAAAAAGTCCCGAAATATCGCAAATGACGAGGTCGGATATTTCAATATTCGACATTATTTATGGGAAGCCTGTTTCCGGAGCAAGGCGACGGGATTTTCAGTTCGGCTGCCGCCAACGATGAGACGATATGGAGACCATTCCAAAACGGGGGCTAAATTCTACGAAACCATTGACCGACAGCTGTAGGTTGCCCTACGCCTTCTTTATCCCATACAACCTTTCGTGAGTCCATCATAAATTCAAAAAGTCCCCCTTTGCCGCTGATTTGAATCTCGTATCTATAACATCTACCACTTGAAACCGATGGAACATAGCCTTATCCAATTCTTAAAGGATAAATGGTGAGGCAATGACGGACCAAACCGATCAAGCTAAGGTGTACCAACTGCGGGTCTATCTGCGGCAAATAAGCCCGATGATCTGGCGGCGATTACTGGTGCGCAGTGACAGCACGATTTCCGACCTGCATTATACCCTGCAAATTGCCATGGGCTGGGATGATTTTCATCTGCATCAGTTCATCATCCGGGGAAAACGCTATGGTGAGTCCCGAATGGGCGGCCTCTTATTTTCCGACAATCCCCGCCGGATCCGACTAGGCGGCTTTAGGTTTCGTCTTAATGAACGCTTTCTCTATGAGTACGACTTCATCGATGGATGGTAACACGAGATTCGGATCGAGAAGGAATTGCCTCTTGACTCCAAAAAGACTTATCCGGTCTGTATCGGCGGCGCCAGAGCCGCACCGCCCGAAGACTGCGGAGGTGCCTGGGCTTTCATGGCGCTGAAGCAAAAATATTCCATGTGGTATATCGCCGGTCGGCTGATCGAGATCATTGAGCACAAACATGCAGATGAATACTGGGGGGAACTGCACGAATACCAATACTGGTTGCGAGTTGATAAGTTTGACCGACGGGCGGCGAATCGGCGACTCAAACAATATACGACCGGCGATGATGCATGGCGGTGGCAATAAAGGAGAAACTCTCATGAAGGTAAAAGTGCAAATCATGATTGAACATGAAGGAGATGACACACAGATTGTGGAAGAGATCGGCTGTCTGTGCCGGGGCGATCTCCTACCAGAGACCCTGGGGCTGACATTAAATGAAGGCAAGGAATTGCTGACGAGGATTCAAGAGAAAATGATCACCCACCAGGCGACTGAATATGTTGAGCAACAGTGTTTCTGTCCGGATTGCGGCAAAAAGCGCCGTAACAAGGGCAAGCACGAAATCATCTACCGCTCCCTCTTTGGTGAACTGCACATTTCCAGCCCACGTCTTTACACTTGTTCCTGTCAACCACAGGAAAAGCTGAGCTTCAGTCCCTTGGCTAAATTGCTGCCGGAACGTACAGCTCCCGAATTCCGTTATCTGCAAACCAAGTGGGCATCGCTTATGTCTTATGGCCTGACGGTTGACCTGCTGGAGGAAGTGTTACCCCTTCATGCCAGCACCACAACCGTAGTCCGGCACACCCATGAAGTAGCGGGAAAACTGGAGACAGAACTGGGCGACGAACAGGTGATGTTCATCGAAGGCTGCGAAAGGGATTGGGAAGCATTGCAGGATCCTGATGAACCGCTCACAGTTGGTATTGATGGTGGTTATGTCCACGCCCGCGAGGGTGAGAACCGCAAGGCTGGTTGGTTTGAAGTGATCGTCGGCAAGAGTATGCCAGAAAAAGATGAAACCAAACGGTTCGCTTCCGTACACGGATATGATCGGAGGCCCAAACGAAGAGTGTTTGAGATGTTGAGAAATCAAGGCCTCCAGATGAATCAGAGCATCACCTTTCTTTCTGACGGTGGTGATACAGTGCGTGATCTGCAACTGTACCTCAGTCCTCAAGCAGAGCATCTGCTGGACTGGTTCCATATCACGATGCGAATTACAGCCATGAAACAGATGGCAAAACGGTTGCCGTCAGAGGAAGAATGGCTGCCGGATGTCGTGGCTGAACTTGAAAGCATCAAGTGGTACCTGTGGCATGGCAATGTTTTCCGAACCCTACAAGAACTTGAAGATCTGGATTTTGACTTTGGCTGTTACGAAGGGGACTCCCCGGTTGTGTTAAAGCTTGGGAAAGCGATCGGTGAATTTCACCACTATATTTCCGTGAATCGGAACTTCATCCCAAACTATGGTGAACGTTACCGCTACGGCGAGAAAATATCAACGGCATTTGTGGAGTCAACGGTAAACGAAGTGATCAGCAAACGAATGGTGAAAAAACAGCAGATGCGTTGGACAAAACAGGGAGCACATTTGTTGCTCCAGGTGCGTGTCCAAACCCTAAACGGAGACTTAAGGGATACCTTTTGTCAGTGGTATCCCGGCATGACACCTGAAACGGAAAATCTTTTACAGGCCGCTTAGCCCCCGTTTTGGAATGGTCTCTAAATCCAATTTTGAGTGTGATAATAACACGCCTTTCGGTCGGCCTGTAGTCCCGGCTGTGTAAAGGATAAAGGCGATATCAAGACTCAAGCCCTTTTTACACAGACACATTAAATTTCTCGGGCGTTACAATTTTACCATATCGGAATCTATTCAAGATGGCAGTTTACGACCGCTATACTTGCCTGAAAGCCCATTAGAAAAGGAATTGGACTAAAAAATGGTTTATGCTGAAGTGAAATGTTGGCCCTTATTTCGGTTTTTTGTACCGTTGCTCCTAACACCCCTCCTTCAAGATTTCTTCATATTCTTATTCCATTTGACCCACACGAATTGAATTGTTTATAAATTACTTGAAATAAATTAGATCTTCTTCCATATAGTCAGAACCGTCTTTTCCAATAAATGTAGCTGGTTATAGCGTGAAATTTCTCTTTTAATCAGAGCTAAAAATGTTTTAATAAAGGGAGGTTTATCATGGGATTTATAAAATCAAGTGAAGAAATTGAGAAACGTGTCCTGAAAACATTCGATTTCTTTGATGCTGAAATCCTTACAGTTCTATGGGAAACGAAGCGGGAAGTTGTTGAACGGTTGCTACCACCACCACTTATGCCTGCCGATTTGCCCATTGTAACCGCTTATGTGAGCAATTTCCCTCGAACAAATTGGGGGAAACCTTATTTGGAAGGCGCACTCTTTCTAAGAGCCAAATTCAATGACATTGAGGGTTTATATTGTCTTTCCATGCCGGTTACCAACGACATGGCTCTTATTGGTGGGCGTGAAACCTTCGGTTTCCCAAAAAAAATCGGAACAATTAAATTGAATAGGGAAGGCGATAATGTCAGCGGGTGGACAGAACGTCATGGTATTCGCTTTTTTGAGGTTAGGGCGAATCTGTCTGGTAAATTTAATTCCCCAGACGCTCAGGAGATCTTCGATAAAATCAATGTCTCCAGAGTTAATGCCGTATACTACAACTTTAAATATTCCTTTTCACCTGATTGGAACTCATTCGACTATAGCCCACACCTTGTCAGGGGAGAGTTGGAAACTCATCAGAAATCAAGAGAAATCGGGGAGGCTGAGGTTGTGGTGCAATCATCGGATTTCGATCCCTGGGTAGAGATTGAGATTGTGAGGGTGCTGGGCGCAGTATATACAATAAGTGATTTTTCCATGCTTAAGGCCAAAGTTATCGCGGAAGTTGATCCAGTATCATTCCTCCCATATTCTTTCATGAAAGGGGACAGATAGGCCCAACGGAAACATAGCTGCGATATTGTATCACTTGATTATAACTCAATGATTTTAAGCCATATTATTCTTTTTATCTATTTTCAAGATGTGGGTAAAAATTTTCAAAAAACGGATAAAATCAAATATATTTCACCTAAAATCGAGTGAAAATGGGCTAAATCGAGGTCGAAATGCTATAAAAACGAGGAAAATGCCAGGTTGAATTATAAAAGGGAAGTTATGTGATACAATATCGCAGCTATGTTTCCGTTTGGCCTACAAGGGATGAAGCGAGACGAGATGTATTTGATTACATCGAAATGTTCTACAACAGCAATCGGCTCCATTCCTATCTTGGATACAAAACGCCAAATGAATTTGAAAAGAATTCTAATCTGGCCAGGGCGGCTTAACAGGGTGTCTTTTTTTACTTGACCAGCCCACTTGATGGTAAAAATTTGAACTCGATACTTGATACTGGATACTGGTTAAGAGATACTGGATACTGATTCCCAAACTGATCGGTTCCAGGTTCAAGGTTAAAGGGCCAAGGTTAAAGGTTAAAGAGATGCAACTTATGGATGCTGCTCACGGTATTGATCTATATCCAATATTCCATCATTCCATTGTTCCATTATTCCATGCTGCACCGCAAGTAACAGATGCAGAAAAAAACATAATATCAATTGGTTGTAGATTTTTCGAGACTTTATTGATGGAAGGTTAGTGTAATCATTATGGAAGAAAAAGATCCACTGATATCTCTTAAAAATATTTCCTATGCCTATCCCGGTGGCAGGCAAGTCTTGGATACGGTTAACCTGGAATTTTTTCGAGGCAATCGTATCGGGTTGATAGGACCGAACGGCAGTGGAAAGACCACGCTGTTTCATATCATCATGGGGCTCTTGGCGCCCGGTTCGGGCAGCATTGAAATCTTTGGAGAGTCAATAACGACTGAAAAAGATTTTGTGCCGGTACGCAGACGAATCGGCATGTTGTTTCAGGATTCCGATGACCAATTGTTTAATCCCACTGTGATTGAAGATGTGGCGTTTGGTCCCTTGAATTTAGGAAAATCTCGAGATGAAGCCATGGAGGCTGCCCGTAAGACGCTTCAGTTTTTAGGGCTCTTGGGATTTGAAGATCGGATCACCTACAAATTATCGGGAGGAGAAAAGCGGCTCGTTTCATTGGCCACCGTGCTTGCTATGGCGCCGGAAGTTCTTCTCCTTGATGAGCCGGCCACCGGCCTTGATGATAAAACAAAAGAAAACATTCGAGCGATTCTATCCGATATCGATCTCTCCTTTATTTTAATTTCACATGATCTCGATTTTCTCGACAGCACGACCAATGGCATTTACTTTATGGAAAACGGAAAACTCATAACAGATGGGGACGTTGAAATGCACCAGCATGTCCATGCTCACCCCCACGGCGCCCGTCCTCACGAACATGATTAGGCTTTTATGAGCGTAACGTTTTTTTATTACCGTTGTGTCCAAAACCCAGCCACGTCGGAGGGGTTGAGGCCTCAAGAGCCTCCCAGCTTCCTAGCTTCCTTCCCCGGGGAGGGAGGGATTGAGGGGGGTGTAAAATTGACTTTATCTTTGTTTGGGTCAAAGGGGCCGAAAAACAAATATTGACAGTAGCGTCTGTTTATCTTTATAATTCTCATTACAGGTGCGTAAGCTTAATAGGGAATCCCGTGGGAATCGGGAGTGGTCCCGCCGCTGTAATCGGGTACGAAAACTGCAACAAACCACTGTTCCGTAGAAGGGATCTCGCGCCCGCAAGGGTGTGAGAGGATTCTATAAAAACGGGATGGGAAGGCGCAGCCAGTAGGGTTATCCGTAAGCCAGAAGACCTGCCTGAAAGTGTGTGTCATTTCATTGCGGTAAACAATGTTAATGCCGATCATCTGGCGGGGTAAAGAAAACTGGGTGCAACCCTTCAAGCCGAAACGGTTTGAAGGGTTTTTTAATTTTAGACGGCAAATGAGAGAGATATGTATCGCAGCCTCCAGCCATTAAGTGTTCAAATACTACTGTTGGTCACGGTGCTGTTTGGAATTGTAATCGTCTCGGCTGGAATGGGATATTTGAAGATCCCTTTTTCGGATGTGGCAAAGATTATCATTGCCAAGATATCCGGTGGGGATCCGTCTCCTTCCGGGATGGACTCGATTTTTCCGGTTGTGGTCAGCGATGTGCGGCTTCCTCGAATTCTCACCGCAGCCATCGTGGGGGGGGGACTTGCCATATCCGGGGTTGTTTTTCAGGGAATTCTTCTGAATCCACTGGCGGATCCGTACACCTTGGGCGTGTCTGCAGGTGCTGCCTTTGGCGCATCCCTTGCGATTTTATTCAATGTCGGTTTTTTGGGGACATATTCAGTGCCGCTGTTTGCGTTTATCGGTGCTGCAGGCACACTGATTTTTGTTATCTACCTTTCCGCTACCGGAGGCGGGCTTTCTTCAAACAATTTAATACTCTCTGGGATCATTGTGGCTGCCATATTATCGGCGGGCATTAGTTTTTTAAAATACATCGCAGATGAGCAGGTATCCGTTATTATTTTTTGGTTGATGGGAAGTTTCGGCTCAAAGACTTGGACAGACGTGATGTTGACATTTTCGTTTGTCACCATCGGATTTTTGATTTTTACCTTATTTGCTCGGGATTTAAACCTCATGTCCCTGGGCAACCGAACCGCCGCTTCCCTTGGAGTAGATACCAAACTGGTTCCGGTGATACTCTTGATAACCGCATCCCTTGTGACGGCCATCTGTGTTTCTGTTTCCGGAATCATTGGTTTTGTGGGGCTTTTGGTTCCACATATGATGCGATTTCTAACGGGCCCCGATAACCGGAAACTGGTTCCGGTATCTTTGCTTTCGGGTGCCATACTGCTGTTGTGTGCCGACACCGTGACGCGGGCAATCCTACCGGCTGAGATTCCAATCGGGGTTCTCACTGCCCTAATTGGCGGCCCGTTCTTTTGTTATATTTTTCGTAAGCGACAGTTCACCGCTCAAGGGTAGATCAATGGCGTTTGAAATCAACAATATCACCTTTTTCTACAAAGAAAAAAAAGCCATCGATGGTTTATCTTTGTCCGTGAGCCCGGGAAAATTTTACGGGGTTATTGGGCCAAACGGTTGCGGCAAAAGCACACTACTCGATCTGCTGGTCAGGCATCGACACCCTACCTCCGGTAACATCTGCTATAAGGGAAGAGATCTTACTGCTTATTCGAGACGGACATTGTCGAGAGAGATCGCTTTGGTGCCTCAAAATTTTTATATCAACTTTCCGTTTAAAGCAGACGAAGTCGTCATGATGGGTCGCTATCCGTATATTCCTCGATTTTCACGACCCACTTCAACAGATGTTCATATGGTTCAGGACATCATGAATAAAACAGAAACAGCGGAATTCAAAAATCGATACATAACGGAGTTGAGCGGGGGGGAACGACAGCGTGTCATTATCGCCAGAGCCCTTGCCCAGAATACTCCTTATCTGATTCTTGATGAAGCGACATCAAATCTGGATATCAATCATGCGCTGAGCCTGTTAAGCATCGTAAAGAACGGAACAGAAAAGCATGGCAAGACAGTCATTGCCGTGATGCAGAATATAAACCTGGCTACCATGTTTTGTGATGAACTTATATTTATAAAAAAAGGGAGAGTAAGCGCCAGCGGACCTGTTGGCGATATCTTAACGCCCGATACGATACGTTCGGTCTTTAACGTAGAGTCAAAGATCCATTTTGAGCCCTATGCGAACGCGAATCAGATTGTTTTTAAACGATAATCGCTTCCATCCGCATCTAATATATGATGAAAAGAAAATTATTTAATATAAGTCTACTCACCACCCTATTGATCCCTTTGTTCTTTGCAAATGTAACAGTGGCATTTCGTGTTGAGGGTTCGAACGTGGTGGTGGATCAGGCCGGCAGGAAGATTACCGTGCCCCGTCCCTTCCAACGGATTATCTCGCTGTATGGGGCGCATACGGAAAATTTGTTTTCATTGGGTTTAAGCGACGAGATCTTTGGCGTTTC
>JAHEHB010000098.1 GCA_024644775.1 Deltaproteobacteria bacterium | reverse complement strand
GCTTTATCCTGAGGAGAAAATCAAGCTCGAGACCATCGAGGATAACTATTCCACACGGATCATGGATTTGTTAACCCCCATTGGGTTTGGTCAAAGAGGTCTCATTGTGTCTCCACCCCGAGCGGGTAAAACGTTGTTGCTGCAATCAATTGCCAATTCAATTGCGGCCAATCATAAGGATATACTCATGTTCGTCCTCCTCATTGACGAGAGACCGGAGGAAGTTACGGATATGGAACGGTCGGTAAAAGCCGAAGTCATCAGCTCCACGTTTGATGAACCGGCTGAACGGCATGTCCAGGTTGCTGAGATGGTCGTGGAGAAGGCCAAACGACTGGTAGAGCATAGAAAAGATGTTGTTATTTTGCTGGATAGTGTTACCCGGCTTGCCCGTGCATACAACTCGGTGATCCCACCCAGTGGCAAGATCTTATCCGGTGGTGTCGACTCAAATGCGTTGCAGCGACCCAAACGTTTTTTCGGCGCAGCCAGAAATATTGAAGAAGGGGGCAGCTTAACGATTATTGCAACCGCTCTAATCGATACCGGCAGCCGGATGGACGAGGTTATTTTTGAAGAATTTAAGGGTACCGGTAATCTGGAAATCCAGTTGGATCGACGACTTTCCGACAAACGAATTTTTCCGGCAATTGATATCAAGAAATCGGGTACACGCAAAGAAGAGCTGCTTTTGGATGAGGCGACACTGAATCGTGTCTGGATTTTACGAAAGCTGTTTGCGTCTTTGAATACATCGGACAGCATGGAATTTTTACTTGAAAAAATGCAAGGAACAAAGGATAATAAAGAGTTTTTGGATTCCATGAACGCCTAATTTCTAGTGACCAGGGGGTAAAAAAGAAATCATGAAGGACAACATTCATCCGGAGTACGCGCAGGCAACCATTACGTGCGCATGTGGTAACGTTATTGAGGCTGGATCCACCAAAAAGGATATACGAGTTGAAATTTGTTCCAATTGTCATCCGTTCTTTACCGGTAAACAGAAATTGGTGGACTCTGCCGGTCGAATCGAGCGTTTTCGGAAGAAATATGAAAAATTCCAAAACCAGTAGCTTCATTCATTAGCACCGTTCCCTGGAGGCCGATGCGGAAGAGCCGTCGGCTGCCCACCTTTTGGCTTCATGACAGCAAGCGTGTGAACCATTGAAAGCAATCTTTTGAGGCTTGGCGAAAAGGCGTATGCCATACCCGCATGCAGGATAGGATATAACGTTTATGTTTGAGAAACTCTTAGGTGTTGAGGATCGATTCGTAGAAATCGAAAACCAGCTAAGCATTCCTGAGATTGTCCAGGATCGAGAGGCTTATCAGAGGCTGAGTCGAGAGCACGCCGAGCTCGGTAAAATTATCAGTGTATTCAGAACTTACAAAAACGTTCTGAAAGAAATAGAAGACAGCATGGAGCTATTGAAAGATGGAGATCCCCAGATAAAAGAATTGGCTCGTGATGAGCTCGATGCACTTGAAGAAAAAAAAGTGAATCTGGAGTCGGATTTAACAAAGCTCCTGTTACCAAAGGATCCTGGTGATGAGAAAAATGTTCTGATTGAAATCCGTGCCGGTACAGGGGGGGAAGAGGCTGGTCTGTTTGCAAGCGATTTGTTCAGAATGTACGATCGATATTCTGAAAATAAAGGCTGGAAAGTGGAGATTATGAGTCACCATGTCACGGGGACCGGTGGACTTAAAGAGATTATCGCACTTATTCATGGAAAGAGAGCCTACAGTCGCTTTAAATACGAAAGCGGCACACACCGTGTTCAACGAGTCCCGGTTACCGAGGCACAGGGAAGGATTCATACATCGGCAGTAACCGTTGCAGTATTGCCCGAGGCTGAAGACGTCGACATAGACATCGATCCTAATGATATAAAGATTGATGTATTCCGGTCCACCGGCCCCGGCGGACAATCCGTCAACACCACCGATTCAGCGGTGCGGCTCACACATTTTCCCACGGGTTTAGTGGTCACCTGTCAGGATGAAAAATCTCAGCTCAAAAACAAAAACAAAGCCATGAAGGTTCTTCGGGCACGCCTTTTGGATCAAATGACCCGGGAGCAAAACGAAAAGAGATCCGCGGAGCGGAAAAACCAGATTGGCAGCGGGGACCGGAGTGGGCGCATTCGAACCTATAATTTCCCCCAGGGAAGAGTGACCGACCATCGTATTGGGTTAACCCTGTATCGATTGGAAAATATAATGCAGGGCGATATCGACGAGATCATCGATGAGCTTGCAACCTACTACCAAAGTCAGGCATTACAGAATGCAGAATCGTTTGGAGAACAACGAGCCGAAATGGACCATTCTTGATCTTCTAAAGTGGACCACCACGTATTTTCATTCCCACGCCATTGACAGCCCGAGAGCTGCCGCGGAGATACTCCTTGCCGAGGTTTTAGGCCTGAAACGAATCGATTTGTACCTTCGCTACGACCAGCCGTTGAACAGAGATGAGCTTTCCGCTTTTAAATACATTATAAAACGGAGAACGCGACGTGAACCCATTCCCTATATCCTTGAAAGCAAAGAATTTTGGTCCCTGGAGCTGTGTGTCAATCCAGACGTTTTGATCCCGCGTCCCGAGACCGAGCATCTGGTTGAGGTTGCGCTCTCGCAGATGCCGAAACCATTGCCGTTAAGAATTCTTGAGCTTGGAACGGGATCCGGTGCGATTTCCATAGCCCTTGCATCCGAACGACCGGAACATCGTTTGATTGCAGTCGATCGATCCATAAACGCCGTTAGAATTGCCCGGGAGAATGCCGGCCGGCATCACGTCGAAGACCGAATCAATTTTTTTGTGGGAGAATGGTTTCAATCCCTCAACGAGCATTTTCACCCTTTTGACATGATAGTCTCAAACCCGCCGTACATTAAAACTGGAGATATCGGTACACTCCAACCTGAAATTTATGAATATGAACCGCATATGGCCCTTGACGGTGGGGAGGACGGATTGCAGTGGATTCGGCATATCATTTTTCATGCATCTCGTTATCTGAAACCGGGAGGAATTCTTATCCTGGAGATCGGACACGATCAGAAAGAAGCGATTCAGAAAATCATCGCCTCCCTTGATTGGTGTAAACAGGTGGACTTTATAATGGATTATAGCGGGCATCATCGCATCATGCAGTTACAAAAGAAAAATCGTTTCTAAAAAAATGTTGCGATGTATTTGATTATCTGTTAGTTATCACGATTTGTAGAAAACGCACGCCTTTGGATCTGTTTTCGGGTGCCCCGGTAAGCGGGGTTGAAAGCAGGGCTGAAGAGGGCGGTGGAATAAACCAAACTTAAAAAGGAGTAAACAATGGCATATGTGACGATGAAAGAGCTCCTGGAGGCGGGAGTTCACTTCGGTCATCAGACCAAACGATGGAACCCGAAGATGAAGCAATACATCTTCGGTGCTAGAAACGGTATCTACATCATCGATCTTCAAAAAACCGTCCGGATGTTTAAAACCGCCTACGAGTTTGTTGTGGACACGGTGGCCAATGGAAATTCCATTCTCTTTGTCGGTACCAAAAAACAGGCTCGGGAATCCATATATGAAGAGGCGAATCGATGCGAAATGTTTTATGTTCATAATCGCTGGCTGGGGGGGATGCTGACCAACTTCCAAACCATAAAACAGAGCATCGATCGCTTAAATTATCTGAACCGAATTCAAAACGATGGATCCATCGACCTTTTTCCGAAAAAAGAACGGTTGAAGCTTGCAAAAGAGAGGGGCAAACTCGACAGCAATTTGGGTGGTATCCGAAACATGGGTAAACTTCCCGGCGCAATTTTTGTCGTGGATCCGAAAAATGAGGCCATTGCCGTTCGTGAAGGAATGCGGCTCAACATCCCTATCGTAGCCATTGTCGACACAAATTGCGATCCGGATGAGGTCGATTTTATTGTTCCTGGAAATGATGATGCGATTCGCGCCATACGGCTTATTACATCACGGATTGCCGATGCTTGCGTCGAAGGTAAAGAACGCCTGGAGGAAAAGAAACAAGCAGAGGCAGACAAGCAGGAAGAAGGGGAAACCGAAATTGCCACCACGCCCGCAGAACTAGAATCTGGAGAAAGAAGAGTGATTTCTGACGGTACAGAAGGTCCTATTGTGGAGATTATCCGAAAATCGGCAACTGCTGCTGAAGAAGAGGCACTTGGGAAAGAGGATGAAACGGGTAACGTAACGGAGCCGGAAGCGACAGGAGAGTAACGATGGCTGATATTAGTGCAGCAATGGTAAAGGAGCTGCGGGAGAAGACCAGCGCTGGAATTATGGATTGCAAGCAGGCGCTCGCGGAAAGTGGCGGTGATATGGCCGCAGCGGTTGATTTTTTAAGAAAAAAAGGGTTGGCGACGGCGAAAAAGCGTGCAGGGAGGGCCGCAACCGAAGGTAGGGTTCAAGCGTATGTGCATACCGGCGGGAAAATCGGGGTGCTGGTTGAGGTCAATTGCGAGACTGATTTCGTTGCGAAAACCGATGATTTTCAGGAATTTGCTAAAAATATCGCGATGCAGATTGCAGCGACGAATCCCGTGGGAATCACTCCAGAAGACGTGTCCGAGGAGATTATTGAAAAAGAAAAAGAAATATACCGCGCACAGGCTTTGGAAACAGGCAAACCGGAAAATATCGTCGATAAGATCGCCGAAGGGAAACTTCAAAAGTTTTTCAATGACAACTGCCTTTTAAAACAACCCTATGTGCGCGATCCGAGCATCACTATCGAGGACGTGCTTAACGAAGTCATTGCGAAGATTGGAGAAAATATTTCCATTAAACAGTTTACCCGATACCAGATTGGAGAATCCTGATTTTGTCACATCCTCAGTTTAAGCGGGTGTTACTTAAATTAAGCGGCGAAGCCCTTATGGGGAGCAAGTCATTCGGAATTAGTCCCGATGTCATAAAATATGTGGCTGAAGAAATCCAATCCATCGCAGGTCTTGGGTTAGAGGTTGCCATTGTGGTTGGGGGTGGCAATATTTTTCGGGGGATTGCAGCCAGCATCTACGGCATGGATCGTGTTTCCGCCGACCACATGGGAATGTTAGCCACCGTTATCAACAGCCTTGCACTGCAGGACGCTTTAGAAAAAATCGGACGCCATACCCGCGTTCAAACAGCGATTTCGATGCATGAACTAGCGGAACCCTTTATTGTACGCAGAGCCGTGAGACATCTTGAAAAAGGACGCGTGGTGATTTTTGCAGCCGGTACCGGAAATCCCTATTTTACGACCGACACGGCAGCAGTCCTCAGGGCACAGGAAATCCATGCTGAAATATTGCTAAAAGCAACCAAAGTAGACGGGGTGTATGATTCGGACCCCATGAAGAATGAAAACGCCAAGTTCATAAAATCGATAAACTATATGAAGGTTTTAGAAAAAAACCTCAAAGCCATGGATTCGACCGCGATCTCCATGGCAATGGAAAATGATCTTCCTTTGGTCGTGTTTAATCTCAAAGGGAAAGGTAACCTGAAAAATATCGTATGCGGTGATAAAATTGGCACATGGATTAGCAAAAATATTTAATGTACGAAATCTGGTGATGCGAGAACACGAGGAAAGAGGGTAACCGCCATGATTGAAGATATTTATCAAGAAACCCGAGAACGGATGGAGAAATCGATTGTTGCCTTAAAAAACGAATTGAAGCGCATCCGAACCGGCCGGGCATCGCTGTCGCTCCTTGACGGTATTCGCGCTGACTACTACGGTACACCCACTCCGCTCAACCAGATGGCGACCCTGGCGGTTCCTGAAAGCCGACTGATTACCATTCAACCATGGGATACGACCGTCATTAAAGAAATCGAGAAGGCCATTTTGAAATCGGATTTGGGCTTAACCCCCTCCAATGACGGCAAGATGATCCGGATAGCGATTCCTCCCCTAACAGAGGAACGTCGGAAAGAGCTTGTCAAAGTCGTCCATAAAATGTGTGAAGATTCTAAGGTTGCGATTCGAAATATCCGGCGCGATTCAAACGAACTGATCAAAAGTTTGAAGAAAGACGGAGATGTTTCTGAAGACGATGCCTTCAAAGCCCAGGAAAACGTTCAAGAGATCACCGATGGATTCACGAAACGCATCGACGATGTCTACAAGGAAAAAGAGAAAGAGATCCTTGAATTCTAGTTCCACTCCTGCCAATGATATTTTCCTGGATCCCACAAAGCTGCCGAGACACGTTGCGATCATCATGGATGGCAATGGTCGGTGGGCTAAAAAACGCCTTTTTAACCGAATTAAGGGCCATGAACAAGGGGCCGCGGCAGTCCGAACCGTCGTGAGGACGAGTCGGCGATTAGGGATCGGTATTTTAACGCTGTATGCTTTTTCCACTGAGAATTGGCAACGACCCAAAGCTGAAATCGCTGCACTCATGGAGTTGCTGGATCGGTTTCTGGTCTCAGAGCAACAGGAGCTGATGGAAAATAATATCCGGCTGAGTGCCATTGGACAGATCGAACGGTTGCCGGCTTCCGTGCGGCGAACGTTGCAACAGACGATGGATCTTACGAAAAACAAAGACGGGATGCTGTTGAATCTGGCTCTCAGCTACGGGGCACGGGACGAGATCGTGAAGATGGTTCAAGTCATCGCTCAAAAATCAGTTGCAGGTGAGATCGATTTCAATGCCATTACACCTGACGTCGTATCTGAGCACCTCTACACCCGGCGCATCCCGGATCCGGATTTATTGATTCGGACCAGTGGAGAAATGCGGATCAGTAATTTCCTTCTATGGCAGATCGCGTATACCGAGCTATTTGTCACAGATACCCTGTGGCCTGATTTTAGTGAAACGGAATTCATTCATATTCTTAAAGATTTTCAACAGCGCGAACGAAGGTTCGGTAGCGTCTAGGCAAACTCCTATGCACCTCAAACGACTAATGACAGCCTCTGCGGCCCTGCCTTTATTTGTGCTCCTGATTTATAAGGGACCTCCTTTTTTGTTTGCGTTTTTTATCGCTTTCGTCAGTGTTTTGGCTTTAAAGGAATATTACCATATCGTCGGTCACACGTTGGGCAGAACGGTTAAAGGGTCGATTCCCTATCTGGGGTACATCATCGCTGTGGCGATCGCCTGTGCCGCTTTTTTCAATTCTCCTCAGATTGTCTTAAATCTTATCGTACTCAATCTTATGATTGCCGTGCTGATTTCCTTAATTCAGGTTAAATCAGATCCCCATGTGTTAGAGCTTGTCATTCGACAGTCTCTGGGAATTGTTTATATCCCCGGTTTTCTTTCTTATCTTATATTGATTCGAAATGGAACGGATGGTGTCAGTTGGCTTTTTTTTCTTTTTTCTGTTGTTTTTATCGGAGATGCAACCGCCTACTATGCCGGTTCCTTATTTGGAAAACACAAGCTGAATCCGCTGGTCAGCCCCGGCAAGACCATCGAAGGTTCGGTGGCGGGGCTTTGTGCAGGCATCGGGGCAGGCTTGCTCTGCAAAAATATCCTTGAACTATCGTTTTCTTGGAAAGAATGTATGATACTTACCGTTTTGATCGGCGTTTCTGCGCAGATCGGAGATCTGTTTGAATCACAATTAAAGCGCGCCGCAAATTTGAAGGACTCAGGGGGAATACTTCCCGGACATGGCGGTGTCCTGGATCGTATCGATGCGACCCTGTTTTCCGTGCCGGTTCTATATACCTTTAAGGAATTTTTTTTATAGCGGATTGTGTATCATGAAAAACCTTACCATTCTCGGTTCTACCGGATCGATCGGCAACAATACCCTGAATGTCGTCGAACGGTTTCCGGATCGATTTACCGTAAAGGCACTGACCGCAAAACGGAATGTCGCCTTGCTGGCGGAACAAATCCAAAAATGTTCACCTGAGCTTGCGGTGGTTTATGATGAAACCGCCGCCGATGCGCTCAAGGAAAATCTCCCAAGACATACTCGGGTAGACATATTATTCGGAGACAACGGCTATCGGGAGGCTGCCACACTGGGTTCTATTGACACGGTGATCTCCGCCATGGTCGGAGCAGCGGGGCTTTTACCGACATTGGCTGCCATAGACACTGGAAAGACGATTGCCTTGGCAAATAAAGAAACCCTGGTGATGGCCGGTGAATTGGTTATGCGAAAAGCCGCTGAACAGGGGATTGAAATACTTCCCGTGGATAGCGAACATAGTGCCATTTTTCAATGTCTGTTGGGGCATCGTAAAGAGGATTTGGATCGAATCCTGCTGACCGCCTCAGGTGGTCCTTTTCGTGCTCGCCCGAAACACGAATTTGCTGAAATTCAACTGGAGGATGCATTAAAACACCCGACCTGGCAAATGGGTAAAAAGATTACCATCGATTCCGCAACACTAATGAACAAAGGACTTGAGGTAATCGAGGCGAAATTTCTCTTTGGTGTGACCCACGACCAAATTACGGTGGTGATTCATCCGCAAAGTATCGTGCATTCCATGGTGGCTTACCGAGACGGATCGATTATTGCTCAATTGGGCATACCGGATATGAAAGGGGCCATTGCATACGCCATATCCTATCCGGAGCGACTGCCGCTGAACCAACCCTTACCCGATTTCGAGGGTATGAGCGGGTTGACGTTTGAGCCGCCCGATTTTGAGAAATTTCCTTGCCTGGCTTCGGCCTATCGGGCCGTCACCGTTGGTGGGACGTTGCCTGCCGTATTGAATGCGGCAAACGAAATCGCAGTCGGCGCGTTCCTGGAACGGCGCATCTCGTTTGTTCAAATATCTGAAATTATTCAAAAAACAATGGAAATCCATCGCGTCACCGAGCATCCGTCGCTTTCCGAGATTCTATCGGCCGATGGGTGGGCCCGGGCACAGACGGAAAATACCATTTCGGAAGGGAATGGCTAGAATTTAATCGATAATCGCTTGACCGATCATTTCTTGCGTTTCTGGGATTTTTCACTGCAGGTACTCGGGTTTCATATATGATAGAATAATGTTAAAATAATGAAAAATTAAATCATCCTAGGTGAATTCGAAATCTTATGAGTACAAATATTTTTGCGTTTGTCATTGTTTTAGGTATTTTAATTTTTTTCCACGAATTGGGGCACTTTCTGGTGGCCAGGTTATTTGGTGTCGGTGTGGAAAAATTTTCTCTTGGATTCGGTCCCCGTCTGATCGGTAAAAAAATCGGCATCACCGATTATCGTATATCCGCCGTACCACTAGGAGGGTATGTAAAAATGGTCGGCGAAGAGCCGGACGCCGATCTCGATCCTGCCGTCATTCCCATTTCCTTTACCCATAAACATGTTTTTAAACGAATTTTGATCGTTGCTGCCGGACCCTTTTTTAATCTTCTGCTTGCTGTGATCATCTTTTTTGGGATTTTTCAGGCATCCGGAATTTTTATTTTAAAACCCTCGGTGGGAGGGGTTGAGGCCGGGAGCCCGGCTGAGCGCGGTGGTCTCACAAAAGGCGATTTGGTTGTCGCCATCGGCAGCCAACCGGTTGAAAGCTGGGACGATATGTCCAAGATGATCAAAGCCAGCGGCGGGAAAACGTTGGACATAACCGTACGCCGTGGTAACTCCGAATTTGTGGCGCATCTCACCCCCCACACCAAATCCATCCAAAATCTCTTTGGGGAAGACCAAAAGCGATATGTAATCGGGATCGCGGCAGGGGGCGATTTTTTTACTAAAGACCTAAATCCCTTGGAAGCCGTCGGTGAAAGCATCGCTCAAACTTACAACGTAACCAAGCTTACCGTCTTAACCATTGTTAAACTGATACAGGGCAGGGTATCCACGAAAACGCTTGGTGGGCCGATTATGATCGCTCAGATGGCCGGCCGTCAAGCCAAGGAAGGGATCACCAGCTTGGTATTTTTTATCGCCCTTTTGAGCGTCAACCTCGCTATTCTCAACTTTCTTCCGATACCGGTGTTGGACGGAGGTCATCTTCTCTTTTTTTTCGTCGAAGCGATTATGGGACGTGCGGTAAACACGCGAATGCGAGAAATTGCGCAACAGGTGGGAATTTTTATTCTTATTCTGCTAATGGCTTACGTATTCTATAACGATATTACCCGGATCTTTTTCAGTTAGAAACGTCTATGATTTCTGTTTTTTCTGAATGAAATCATTACAAATCCGATAATCAGGTGTCTTATGCCGCATAGACTCGAAGTCGCGTTACGACCCGAATTGTTCGATGCGGAAGGGGATGGCGTCCGGCAGAAAGCGAAAGACTACTTCGGCCATAATCTTTCAAACGTCCGTGTCATTCACCTCCTTACGATCGATGCAGCGCTTTCTTCAGATCAACTCGAGACCGTTCGAACCGAGATTTTCACAAACCCTGTAACCCAAGTATCTTCATTCGACCCGCTTCCCATCACATTTGATTGGATCATTTGGGTCGGTTATCGGCCCGGGGTGCGGGATAATCCGGGAAGCACCGCAGTGGAGGCCATTGAGGATGTTTTAGGAATTACCTTTGGCGACGACCACGCCGTATATACATCAAAGCGATTTTGTATTAGCGGTATCGGGCTGGCCGAATCAGATCTGGATCAAATAGCCGGAGAGCTCCTGGCGAACGGTATCATCCAACAGTGGAAAATATATTCAAAAGAAACATGGGCACCCGATGTCGGTGTCGGCACCATTATTCCAAAGGTGGTGCTTGATCATACGCCTACCGTGACCACTATTCCCATTTCCAACGACAACGTCTTAATGCAGGTAAGCGATGAGCGAAACCTTGCCTTAAACCCCAACGATATCCCCATCATCCGTGCCTATTTTCTGGATAAAAACGTCCAATCCGCTCGCGGGCAGATAGGACTTTCAGATCCGACGGATGTGGAGCTTGAATATATCTCCCAGGCCAGAAGCGACCACTGCAATCATAACACCTTCCGCGGAGAGTTCCGTTACTGGGATTTGTCTACCGGTGCTGAAGAGGTCATCAATAATCTTTTTAAAACCTGCATTGAAGCGCCCACGTTGGCGTTGAAGGAAAAAAAATCGTGGGTCGTATCGGTATTGTGGGATAATGCGGGTGTCGGGCGTTTTGACGATGACCATTATTATGTGATTACCGGTGAAACCCATAATTCTCCCTCCAACATGGAGGCCTATGGAGGCGCCATCACCGGTATTGTGGGCGTTTACCGCGACCCTCTTGGCACCGGCAAAGGATCGAAACTGATTATGGGTAGCTATGGCTATTGTGTGGGTCATCGTGATTATAAAGGCCCATTGAAACCACGGCTTCATCCAAGGCGTCTGCTTGATGGTGTGATCGAAGGGGTGCGGGATGGCGGTAACAAAAGCGGAATCCCAACCTCCTTTGGCCAGGTGCTTTTTCATCCGGGTTATATGGGAAAATGCCTGGTATTCGTTACGGCCCTCGGGATAATGCCGGCTCAGGTTAAGGAAGCGCCTGCAGAACATAAAACGACTTCTGCCGGAGATTTGGTGGTGATGTGCGGCGGCCGGGTTGGAAAAGACGGTATTCATGGTGTCACTGCCTCATCGGAAGTGTTTTCAGAATCAACCCCAGCGGGTCACGTTCAAATCGGGGATCCTTATACACAGAAGAAAATGCATGATTTCCTTCTTCAAGCACGAGATGAAGGATTGATTCGGTTTATTACGGACAACGGCGGTGGCGGGCTTTCATCTTCTGTGGGGGAATCGGCCCGGTTTTCCAATGGATGTGAAATCGAACTTGAAAAGGTACCTCTTAAATACCAAGGATTGGATCAGTGGGAGATATGGGTATCGGAATCCCAGGAGCGTATGACCGTCGCCGTGCATCCCAACGATTTGCATCGTTTTTTGGAATTATCCCGGAAACATGCGGTGAAAAGCACCGTGATCGGACGCTATACGGATTCCGGTACGCTTCATATCAGATATGACGGGAAGACCTGTGCCTATGTCGACATGGATCTGTTGACATCCGGTTTTCCCCAGTGGAAATTTGAAGCGAATTGGGATTCTCCCGAAAACCGGGGTCTGATCGAACCGGTATTACAAGAACCCTCTGAATACAACCCATTGATTTTGGATCTGCTTGCTCGACCGAACATCTGTTCCAAGGAATGGATCTGCCGTCAATACGATCATGAAGTGCAGGGAGGCAGTGTGATCAAACCGCTGGTGGGGGTTGAACGAGATATCAACAGCGATGCCGTTGTTCTGAGGCCGGTGCTTCATTCTTTAAAGGGTCTTGTGTTTTCTCAAGCGCTGCTTCCATTTTATTCTGCCATCGATGCCTTTCATATGACAACATGCACGGTGGATGAAGCGGTTCGAAGATTGCTGTCGGTGGGAGCAAGTTTTGATCATATCGGTGGTGTGGATAATTTTTGCTGGCCGAATATTCAGTACGATCCAGTCAGTAATCCAGACGGGAAGTTTAAGGCTGCCCAACTCGTGCGTTCCTGTAAGGCGCTTCGAGAAATATGTCTTGCCTACGAAATACCGTTGCTTTCCGGAAAAGACAGCATGTATGTGGACGGACACCTTTTCGGACCGTACGGCGAAACACACAAGATATCTGCGTTGGAAACCCTTCAGTTTTCAGCAACATCGATCGTCCCGGATGTACGGAAATGTGTTACGCTCGAAAGTAAAATTCCCGGAGACCTGATTTATATTCTGGGTACGACGCGCGACGAACTGGGCGCATCGGAATACTATGAATTGTTGGGATATGTGGGAGTCAATATCCCTCAGGTGATACCGAGTGAGTTTGGCACATTGTATCGAGCGCTGAATGTCGCCATTGAGCAGGAATTGGTTGCATCCGCACATGGCATTTATCGCGGGGGGCTCGGCGTTCATTTGGCCATGGTGGCCATGGGTGGAAATTTAGGGATGGAAATCGATCTTGAAACCGTTCCCGGCGATCGTCTGAATCGAAATGATACGGTGTTGTTTTCAGAATCTGCCGGACGGTTTATTGTGACGGTAAACCCTGATAATCGGTCTCTGTTTGAAGAAACATTTTCGGGACTCCCCCATTCCTGCATCGGGAAAGTCACGGCCGCACCTGAACTAACTGTAAACGGTCTAAACGCTCAAATCATCGTTTCCGTTCCGATCAAAAAACTTAAAAAAGTCTGGAAACGCCCCTTTGGAGATTTGATATGACAGATGTTCATGTGTTGGTACTGACCGGATTTGGTTTAAATTGTGACTATGAAACGGCCTTTGCGTTTGAGCTTGCCGGCGCGCATGCCAAAAGAGTTCATATTAATTCGCTTGTTGACGGCACTGTGAATCTTGATGATTGTCAAATTATGGTATTTGTTGGTGGATTTAGCTGGGGGGACGACCACGGCGCCGGTGTGATTCAAGCCATCCGGATGAAAACCCGAATGGGGGAACAACTGCTCGATTTTGCAGCAAAGGGGAATCTTATTCTTGGCATCTGCAATGGATTTCAGGTGCTGGTAAACATTGGGCTGCTACCGGGGTTTAACGGAGACTACAAGTCCCGGGAGGTGGCACTGGCTGTTAATGATTGCGGAAATTTTAGAAACGAATGGATCACACTGAAAGTAAATCCAGCATCCCCTTGTGTTTTTACCAGAGGCTTCGATCGTTTGGAGCTTCCGGTTCGACACGGCGAAGGTAAATTTTATGCCGCCGAAAGTATCATCAGTCGCCTGTTTGAACAGGAACAGGTCGTTGTCCAGTATGCCAAGCCGGATGGTCGTGCGGCAAACCAGGCATTTCCTTTCAATCCCAATGGATCGGTTCTAGATATTGCAGGAATCTGCGATCCAACCGGCCGGATTTTCGGACTTATGCCCCATCCGGAAGCCTATCATCATCCGACCAATCATCCGGATTGGACGCGGATCAAGGAACAGATGAAGCGCCAAGGTCGCAACATCGACACCGATCCAACCCCCGGCATTCGCCTGCTTCAAAATGGTGTGGATTTCATTCGACAAAACAGATAAACAGGCCCCACATAAACCGTGCCTTCCATTTCGACTCATTCAGCGGCAATCGAAACCTGACATTCAGTTTAAGGCCTACGGGTTTCGGGTTTCAGGATTTGGGGTTTGCTGACAACTCGTATAAGACTCCGCGTGGTCGGAACCATAAATCACGCTGAAGACGTGATCTAAAGACAGTTGAACGTCGAACATCGAACGTCCAACATCGAACATCCAATATTGATGGCGCTACGCTTTATCTAATTTTAAAACAAGCAAATCGCAGAATTTAGAAGGGATAGATTCGCTCGTGCAGCGCAGGCGCTTGCGCCGCGTGTTGCTCAGTCTTTTTTTAAATTGACAGAATACAATATTCAACGTTGGATCCGCCTGAGGCGGATTCGATGTTCATTTTTTAGATTACGCCTCTATTCCTTTCTCATCCGCAATCCTGCCTTTTATGGGTGATGTGTATAGTTTATTGTAAC
>JAHEHB010000097.1 GCA_024644775.1 Deltaproteobacteria bacterium | reverse complement strand
CATCGAAACGTCCGTTTACGCCAACATTCCGCCGCCCGTCCAAAAAGCGAAAAGACAGCGGGGGAAGTTGAATCTTACCTTCCCGAAGCTGGTCGAGCATTTCTTTTTCTGTCGGTGTTTTCCTGTTTTTATCCATTTTCTTGATCAAGAAAATATATAATTTTAGGAAAATTTACAAGCGAAATTTTCCTGTCTAACTGAATTGTTTTTTTAACAAGACCCTTTTTCCGTAGTTGTTTGCCGATGCCTGGACAAATTAAAGGTATTTATTGCTTTTGCGCTCATCCTGCAAAGAATGGGATAACATGACATCTCTTCTCGAACGCCCAAGTTCCGGAATCAAACTAAGATCATTTAACTCCTTTTGTTGAGCCATACAGAAAGAATGCCAAGGGAAAATTAAACGAATTGGGAATGTTCCACACTTTTGGCACGAGACAGACTTAACGCTGCCGTTTGAAAATCACCGAGATTCAGTGCGATGTAACCGGTTTTAAATGCAGAATGGGAATCCGTGGAACATTTTCAGAAGGCGGTTGCGATTGAAGAATTCAAAAAATTAATTGAGCCCCTTCAATCCTCAAAAACGGCCACAGCCCTCACCGGTGAGCCGCTGCCCCGGCGGAATTTCAGGGGAAAGGCGATAAAGCGAAAGCGTCCACGCCCTACCAGTTTATCGAGATTCACCAAGCCTTCGTAGTGGGTGATGCCCATGCGACCACAGATCTGGTGCACTTCGGTGTTCGATACCCCGATAATCCCGGGACTGACCGCCTCCACGCCGAATGCGCTGATCTTTTTCTCACCAAAATATTCGGCCACTTCTTCGGCCATCCCCGGCCAGTCGGAAAAGAACTCGGGTTTGCCCCAGAATCTGTCATAATGGGACAGATAGATAAGCACGGTATCGTTGGGTCGGATTTCCAGCCCTTCTGTTGTCAGCGACTTTTCCACCTCATCTACACCGTAAAGCGTCTTGGGGGCCACGTGGGAAAGATTAAGACAGATCCCCCCGGTGTAGAACCTTTCCAATGGCAGCGAGTCGATGCCCTGATCGTCCCATTCTATCCCGAAATGCCGTGGGGCATCCACGTGTGTCGCCGTATGGTCCGGCATGTTCAACATGTCTACCGTAAAGCTCGACGTCCCCTTTCTCTCTTTAAAAGATTCGGCGTTGGTTATATAAGGGTAGTACATGGCCTTTGGGTGATTGGGATGCGTGGTACAACGGTGAAATATCTCCTGAGACAAGTCAATTAGTTCTGTCATTCTCCCACTCCTTCAACGCTGTTGCCGATGGTGTCCGTACCATCCGGTCATTTCAGTTTATACTGGGGCGCATCCTTTATCACACGAATATATCAGATAACGTCAAATCATTCCAATTCAAATATTATTATTTCAGAGATACGTTCCTTACTTTTTAGGTTTTATGATGTGACGCCGGGTACGGTCATATTCGTCCAAGCGATTTGATTTTCGAATGTTTGACCACTCCCAAAAATTCCAGTACTGTTATATTTATAAGAGATTGACACTTAGCAGAGGAGAAACCTTAACATGTCGATTTGCATGGCCGTTGTGGGAGCCGGGCGGATGGGTTCGATCGTGGCTGGGCAGCTGCCCGGGAGTACAGAGAAAATTATCATTGATATCGATCTTGAAAAGGCACGTCAGTTGGCAGAAAAAGTTGATGGTAATCCATCTGACAGCCTTGAAAGTGCAAAGAAAGCAGATATGGTGGCTGTG
This sequence comes from Deltaproteobacteria bacterium, assembly GCA_024644775.1. The sequence goes on along the minus strand of JAHEHB010000097.1, from coordinate 12,716 downwards.
GTGCTGCCCACACCGGTGGTGAATGAAACCGTCGAAAAGCTTCTGATTGTGGTTCAGAGAGGGACCATTATACTCAATATGGCAACCACGGCCCATATCGATCCGGATCTTTTGGAAAATAACAGGGGCATATCGATTATCGATGCTAAAATCATAGGGCACGCCATGTCCATATCCAGGGGTGAGCCAGGTCTTGTTGTAGTCAAATGTGAAGACCAGGGTAAATTTGATCGTATCCGAAAACAATTACCGGGATTTCATAAAGTCATACAGGGCGAGGCGGACCTGGTCGAAAAGATTAACCGAATTGGATCGACGGAAGGCATCAAAGCAGCAATGAAAGTGCGTAGCAAGCTACTAAAACTGGATGTTCCGGAAGAATGGATCGATGTGGCCATCCGAACGGTTTGTGCCGGTACAATGAAATCGTTTACCGAAAACGACCTCGGCCATTTTGCCCTTCAACTGGTCAAGAAGATTGAAAGCGAAATGATCAAAGAATAAAAGGTAATATCTCAATATCATTCAAATTATATCCGGCTCCTATCTACCGCTTTAGCTCCTCTGCAACCTCCTGGAAGGCACGGATGGTTTGTTCCACATCCTCATCGGTGTGGCACGCGCCGATGTAATACTTCTGTCCGCCCTTGAGGATGCGGCGCTTCAGCATGGCTTTATTATACTTCGCCAGCATATCGGTATCGGTTTTTAAGGTATCGCGGTAGTTCCTGACGGGTCGGTCGGAAAAATAAACGTCGAAACAGGTCTCCATACCGGATACCTGGGCGGGTATACCCACCGCCGTAAATGCTTCTTTAAGAGCGTCCATAAGCTTCCGTCCGGTCGCATTCACTTTCTCATAGAAGCCGGGACGCTTTACTATCTTTAGTGCGGCTAGACCGGCGGTGACGACCACCGGATTACCACTCAATGTTCCGATCATAGAGACAAAATCATTCTTTTCTTTCTTAAAGGAATTGCAAACCGACATAATCTCCTCGCTGCCAACCACCGCAGCAAGGGGCATCCCTCCCCCGAGCACCTTCCCGTACGTGGCCATATCGGGAATAATGTTAAAGATTTCCTGTGCGCCGCCATAGGCCATACGAAAACCGGTCACCACCTCATCGAATATAAGCGGCACCCGGTAGTGGGTCGTTAAATCTCGCAATCCCTCGAGAAAGCCCGGAACAGGGGGGATGATGCGCTGGACCGGCTCCACAATAACAGCGGCCAGCTCATCGTGGTGCTTATCGATAATGGCTGTGGTTGTCTCCAGGTCATTGTACGGCGCCACCAGCACCAAATCCAAAGCCGCCTGGGGGATACCCGCCGACTCGGGGATTGCCGCGTGGGGAAATTCAGGCGTGTTCTTGTGCGTGATACTCACCCAGCCGTAATCGCTGGTGCCATGGTAGCCGCCTTCGAACTTGAGAACCTTGTCTCGTTTGCGAAAGGCCCGGGCGATGCGCATCGCCTGAAGATCCGCTTCCGTTCCGCTGGATGTGAAGCGCACCTGTTCAGCACAGGGCACTGCCTTAACGATCTCCTCGGCCAACTTTACACAGGTTTCGTTGTTATGGAAAAAAGTAAACCCGTTTTCCAGAGCATCTCTTACCGCAGCCACGATCTCCGGGTTGGCATGGCCGAGGAACTCAGGTCCCGATCCCAACAAATAGTCGATATACTCGTTTCCACTTATATCCCAGACCCGGGAACCCTTGCCTCGTGAAATAATAAACGCTTCTTCCTGCTGCAACATAACGTTTCCGAGGCTTCCACCCGGCATATACCGAAACGCCTTTTCCACCAGCTTCTTTTCTTCGTCGGTCCGATTTAGCATCGCTCTCTCCTTTTTGAATTTACTTTGTCAAAGACGAATCGAATGAAGTCTTCCCTACAGAGTATGGAAATAAATTACTCAATTATTGATAATTAATTTCACAATTTCACTGACAGATCAATGTAGCTATATTGTAACGTATTGAATAAATGTGAAAATTTGTAACTACTTTTTCTGGCACTGCTTTTGCTAATCTACAAACTTATGCTGGGCGATATCATACTCTTCATATTACTAGTCGTTCTTGGTATCATCGCAATAATCATTCGAATTAGTGAAATCGAGTAGCGTAATTTCAATCGGTTGTGAAAAGCTGAAGGCTCTGCAGCAAAGGATCGGCAGTAGCCTCTCCTAAAATACAAACAAACGGTTCAATATCCACATGGGACGGCAAGGTTGATAGTTTCCAATAAAGAATCCCGATAAACGGATTTTCTCTACGATCCCTTGTTGCGTGGTGGAGTGCTTTTACAGCAAGAGCCCGTTCCAGCGGATATTCGGGCTGGTCCCGCCAAACGACAAATTTTTTATCTAAAGAAGATCCAATAAGAGAAAAACCTGTGTCCGCCCATGGTTCTATGGTACAATTCTTGCGGCGAGTATAGCCCAATTCTGAAAATATTACCGGCATATTCCGCAGATTCTGTCTTCTGTGAAATGCATCGATTTCACCAAAAACATTTTGCCAACCTTTTATCAATATTCCCTCAAGCAGATGTTCTTGATTTTTCTCTAAAAGATCGTTTCGGAGAGGAAAATAGGCATTGATACTCATCAAATCGAGAGCGTCCCAGAACCCCACCTCATAATATTGATCAAAATTCGCAGCATAGGTCAGTTTACCCTGATAAATTCTACGGATCCGGGCAATGAGCGCTCGCCACAAGCGCTCTAATTTCTGTCGACGTTCATTGATACGTAAAACAGGATTGGCATCGTCAAAAAAAGCGGTTTGTCTTGCCCAGGATTCGTGTGCCAGTTGTTTGTCATCGAGAAAGGTTCCAAAGGTTGAATAATTCTTGTGACCCCGGACCCAAAGGTGGCGATCTTCGATCACATCATTGTGTTTGAGCAAATGACGTTTTCGTTTCTGTTGTTTTAGTCGATCCAAGTACCAGTCTTGAAGTTTTGGAATCTCTTCGACCGGCAGGGTCGAGGTCAATGAGTTCATTTCACTGGAAATTCCCAGAATATCAATCCCTTCCTGTTGGGCGATCTTTGCCCAAAGCAAAGCAAATTCAGTGTATTTAGCAAACCAACGCTCCAAGGCTGCATCGGTTCTTGGCATAATCAGTCCATGCCAAAGAAATTTATTTTCAGGGTAAGCATGATCAAGTGCTGTTCTCAAGATCAGCACCACATGCAATCCATTTGCTTTGGCGGTACGAATTTCCTTGAGAAGCCCCGGGTTTTCTTTTTTAAAGTTTAACTGATCGCTGTCCCAGGCTGCCTGATACGAATAAGTGGTAACCGCAACAGTATTCATGTGTTCCTGTTTTAGCGTTTTTACCCATTTCTCAGGATTCGGTTCGTTAACTTGGATACCACCTAGATAGAAAGAATCGGAATATCCAATCATCGGAAAAAAGCTCAATGAAGTGGCTATGATGGCGAAAAAGACGATCTTATGCATGAGAAGGCCTCTTCTTATTTAATACAGAAAGCGATAGAAGAACAAAAAACGGAATAAATATCAATATCTTAATCCAAATTTGTTCCTGCCAAACCCCTTTCTCAAAATAATCAATTAAAACATGATAGTAAACTGCCGCGCTCAGCGTCAACCACAACCAGGCTTTATTGGGAATAATAACCAATAGAGGTATCACCCAAAGGAGATACCAAGGATGGAGCGTCGGAGACAGAACCAAAAAACTTCCCAATGCCACGAAACAGGCAGTGTCAAATTCGTGTAGCCTGAAATAGGTAAATAGATATATTGCCAAAAAGAGTAAACCAACAGCAACCTTGGCTTTAAAGACACTATTTATCAACAAATTGGTAACATAAAAGACGGAGCCATTGGCCTGCCAGGTTTTCGAATACACGGTAAGCCCTTTAAATAAATGATAATCTGAACTATAAAAAGGCAAATATAGCAACATCGTTAAAGCAAACAGCATTAAATAAGGCGATTTGCCTTTGTTGCGAATCAATAACGGAAAAAGAAATATGGGAAATAATTTGGACAAAAAGGATGCGGTCAGCATTGATGCAGATCCCCATATATTCTGTTTCTGCCAAAGATAGAGGCATCCTGTCAGAAAAAAAATTCCAATGATATCCTGATGCCCGCTTCCCGCGATTTCTATAATGCCCAATGGATGCCAGGCATGAATCAACAGGAAATACAAGGGAATCGCGCGGTTTTTTGCGATGCAAACCAAAAAAACCAACACTCCCATATCCAAAACGATCAGCGTGCCCTTGAAAAAATAAAGATTGTAAACGAGCCCCATGCACACACGAAAAAAAAGCTCGGATAAGGGCGGATAGATGGTCGGAATCGTATTGTGATTGATATGTTTCCAGTATGCGTCCCTAAATGGTTCGGTCATCGGATCAGCCGGCGCCACAAGGTAGGGATTGATCCCGTTTAACTGCATCTTTCCTTCCCAAAGATATCGAAAAACATCATCTGAAAACACAGGAAAGGATACCAGCAGCGTTAGGCGAAATACGAGTGCCGTAACAAAAATCATCTTTACTGACAGCTTTACGGAAGGACCGATATAAAGTGCCAGAATAAAGGGCAGAATAGATAGAAGATAGAGTGCAAAGAGAAAACGTATGTTTTGTTTTTCGTAGGATAGAACGGTGATACAAACAAATATACCTTCCAGAGCGATAAATGACAGCCAGAAAAACAGGCGGGGTTGTCTAATAAATTTGTGTGTCATAAAGTTACAAATGATTCAAAGTGCCTTTTTGAGGTAGGCGCTGTCGCGTGATCCTTTTATCGAATATTGTGTGTGCATTTTGTGGAAGAATTTTTTTTCAGCCACGAAGACACCAAGGCACAAAAAAGATATATTTACTTGGCGTCTTTGTGCCTTTGCGGCCAATCCTTTTATGTACAGGATTCCTCAACTTTAGTTCACTTTAGCTCACTTTAGTCACTCAGCAGCGAAGTTAAATGAATTATTTAGCAGACGCTATTTCAACTGCCGGCTCTTTGTCGGACCCGCCTTTCTCGGTAAAACGGCCATACCAGGAAAAAAACAGATACGATAATAAAAATTAATGAAAAGGGACGGGTAATCAGCGGCCAATAACTGCCGCCGGAAAGCATGAGCCCGGATCGAAGTTCCGCCTCGGCGATGGGTGCCAGCACAAATCCAATGACAAACGGACCCAAAGGAATTCCTGCTTGATCAAGAGCAAACCCCACCACACCGAAGCCCATCATGACCCAGACATCAAAAATATTGTTGTTGTAAGCAAACACACCGGTTACGCAAAACACGAGAATAATCGGTAACACATACGCTTTTCTCAGATACATTAATCCGGCTATGGGACGAACAGCAGCCATCATCATGATATACATGATGATGTTACTGATCAGACAGGTGGACATCATGGCATAAACCATATCCGGATTATGTCGAAAGAGCATGGGGCCGGGTTGAATGTTGTGAATAATCAGGGCACCGATAAGCAACGCATCGATAACACTTCCCGGAATCCCCATGGTAATCAGCGGTACCAGCGAACCGCCCACCGTCGCATTATTTGCGGTTTCTGCTGCAACGATCCCTTCCTCGGATCCTTTTCCGAATTTTTCCGGATTTCTCGACAGGTTTCTTGCCGTTGTATAGGCGACAATGGATCCGATATTGGCGCCAATACCAGGGAGTATTCCAATCCAGGTTCCGATTAACGACGATCGAATCAAATTCACCGCCTGATTTTTCCAGTCACGTAGCGACATAAACATCCCTTTGAGGGATAAATTGACTCTTTGCGGTTTTCTCTCAACATGGATGACATCTGAGATTATCTGTCCCACTGCAAACAGACCGATTAAAACAGGGAGGAGATGAAAACCGGCTTTCAACTCGCGAAACTCAAATGTAAGACGCATGGCTCCTGATGACTGATCGAGACCGGGCATTGAGACAAGCATGCCCAGAAGACCTGAAAATAACCCCTTAATGAGGGAACCTTCGGTTGCAGAAGCGATGAGCACCAGCGCCATAAGCACCATCGTGAAGATCTCAAACGACCCGAATTTCACCGCAAGCTTTGCCAGTGGAGGAGAGAGCAGTACGAGAAAAAACCATCCAACCATCCCTCCGAAAAATGATGCGGAGATCCCAAGTCCCAAAGCGCGACCCGGTTGACCGCTTTGTGCCAAGGGATACCCGTCAAAAGTGGTCATCACCGCCGCCGGTGTTCCGGGCATTCTTAACAGTGTAGCGGATATCAACCCCCCACTGACGGCTCCGGTGTATATGGAAACAAGTAAAATGATCGCGTGCAGACTGTCCATATAAAATGTCAGTGGAAGCGTCAATGCGATCAGCATGGAACCTGTAAGACCGGGAATGGAACCGACGGTGATTCCAAGAAACGTACCCAGAATGGTAAAAAAAAGGGGTATGGGGGTAAATAGATAGCCGACGCTTCCAATAAGCTGGTTCATACAGAAACCTTCATATTATGGCAAATCCACATAAAATACTTGGGTAAAGACAAACCGGCCTCCATATCCCATGATCAGCGCAAGGAGTACGAATATGGGAAGCGTCTTCCATTCAAACCGGGTAAGGATTACACCGATTACTAACAGAAACACGAACGTAAGATGACCGTACCCGATGCTCCCGGTTGAAATAACCCAGATATAGAGCAGGGTCAGAAGAATGACGATGACGGCCGACTTGGGGTGTCGAGGATAACCGGTAGTTACCGCCGGTTGAATCGGACTTTTTCGAAGCTTGATAATGCCTTGAACGAGTATACACCCGGCCAAAATCGATATGAGGACACACATCACCTTGGGGATCGCAGCCGGTCCTAAAGGATCGTAAAGCGGCCCCGGAAGGCTCAGACTATCCAAAAAAAAAGCCGCGCATACGATGATAATGGATGCGCTAACGCCTATTTCTTTCCATGGATTGATCTCTTTATGTGCCATCTTTTCGTTTTACTAAAACCGAAGGTAGTTCCGATACCGGCGACCGGAACTACCTAAAATAAGCAGGATGGAGGATTCGACTTACTGTTTTTTCTTGACCAATTGCGGCGCAAACGATTGCACTTTTTTGTAGGTCGAAAGAACATATTGTGTCAGTGCGTCTCCCTTCATAAATTTGGGAGCCAATCCTCGCTCTTTGAGCTTTTCCTGAAGACCCGTATCATTCATGGCCTTTTCCCATGCCCCCTCAAGAATCGCGATGCGGTCTTTGGGAGTATTCTTTGGGGCGAAGTACCAGACATCAATCGCCATCTGAGCCTCATATCCCAATTCCTTTGCGGTGGGAATATCCGGAAACAACGGATCTCGCTCATTGGACAGCATCACCAGACCCTGTATGCCCGACTCCTTATAATTTTTGTACTCAACCGTCGAGAAAAAGGACCCGGCTGTGTGATCGCCAAGGATTGATTTGATCCGTTTAGCTCCCCCACCAACATGTACGATTCGGATCGTGTAATCCGCCGCTTTTGAAAGTGTCAGGGAGGCAAGATGGACGCTTCCGCCTATGGAGCTGGCTTCCGGTATTTCTCCGGGCGCGGCTTTTGCTGCTTTGACAAAGTCCGGAAATGTCTTATACTTCGAATCGCTCTTGGCCGCATAGATCAACTCGATCGTACCTGCCTGGGCATAGACGTCAAATGCCTCCGGACCGAAATCGGTCCTGCCGATGGCACCACTGACCAGAAGCCCAATATGAGAACTCAATACCTCGTAGCCATCCGGTTTCGCATCTTTAACTCGTTGAAAACCGATCGCGCCGGCGCCGCCGACAACATTTACCACCACGACCGGCTGCGGGAGCAGTTTTTTTTCATTGATCGTGTTGACCACCATCCGGGCGATGGTATCGGAGAGACCACCGGCGCCGTACGGAACAATTACCTTGATGGGTTTCTCTGGATAACCAGCTGAAACCGGTGACGTTAGCCCCAGAACGAATCCGATTGAAACGGCAATACCAAAAAGAATAAGCCTTTGTATGATCATCCTTTTCATAATGTACCTCCTTTCGCGAAATTGGGTTGATAAGTTGTGGACGCTAATGAAACAAATGACCCGTCATTTATGTAGTCTCATATATTTTATGTTTTTCCACATATGACCAGTCTATTTCAAGACCCAAGCCGGGTTTTTGCGGCGGAGAAATAAATCCGTCTTTATCGGGATAGACATCCTCAACAACCCCAGCAGAAAAATTTTCAGCAGGAATGAGTACTTCATAATATTTTGAATTTTTTATTGAACACAAAACATGAAGATTCGCAACATTGAAAAGAGGGGCGGCGCATGTATGAATAAGACACTGCATCCCGAACGCTTCCGCCATACCGGCAGTCTTTCTCACCGGACCAATCCCACCTTTCATACGAACGTCCGTCAATATCAAATCCACCGCTCTACGGATAATATATTCCGGTGTGCTAAACATACTGCCGCCGACTGTTTCTATTCCGGCAACCGGTATACGCAGCGCATTGCATAAGTGGGAATAGCCTTCGATATCCCATTGATTGATGGGTTCTTCGAACCATTCAAATCCCAGATCCTGAATACCCAATCCCACGTAGAGGGCTTCTTCTCGGTTATAGATGCTCGCCGGGTCATGCATCAACCCAAAATCATCTCCCAGATTCTTCCGAAGCGCTTTGCAGAGTTTCAAATCATACTTGGGATTGGAGTTGTCCATGTCGTCAAGGTGGATCTTGTAAGCTTTATACCCTCGTTCTTTGTACTCAAACGCTTCGTCCACGGTATCTTCTATTGTAGAGCATCCTTGTGAGCTGGCATAAGCCACTACCTTATCGCGGTAGGCTCCAAGCAACTGATAGAGTGGCAAATCCGCAACTTTTGCGAGAATATCCCAAATACACACATCGAGCGTGCCCTGTATAAACTTATGGGAATGGGTAGAGCGGGTATATCGCCAGAGATCCTGCCAAATGGTTTCTACATATCTTGGATCTTTTCCGATAAGTCTGGGTCTAAATCGAGTTTCGATATGCTCGGCAAGTCCCTGATGTCCAATCGCATACTGGCTGCAGTTGCCCTCTATCCCCTCATCGGTCAGCACACGAACGATCATGTGAGGTACGCTCGATTTACCACCCAATACACGACCAATGGCGCCCTTAAACCCCGCCCCCGGCGGCGTCCATTCGAAAATAACGCATTTAACATCTGTAATTTTCATCGGAACCCCTCATTAATTCTAAGTTCGGTTTCAATTGAATGGTAGCTCATTCGAAAAGATTATGAAGCCTCAACCTCAATTTAGGCTCAAATAAGTTCTATCTTAGCCCCATGTCCAGACGCTTTAGCGAGGCGTTCATCACAAGTAAGGAGTGGGGCAGACAGACTCTCTGCAAGCGCCACATAAACAGCGTCGTACGCTGTCATATGGTGCCTTAAATCCCATATTCTAATAAGAAATATATGATGTGGATAATGGATGATCGGAAAATCTACAAAGTCGTTAACTGCTTCTTGACCCCTTTCAGAATTCAACTCACCCGATAGATTGTAACGGCGGAGTACTTGTGTAACTTCCAAATCGAGTAAGTAGGGGGCATGAAGCGTTTCACCAGGTGAAAAAATACGCTCTTCGATCTGAAGCGCCGAGGAAGTACGCAAAAGCACTTCAAGTACGGCTGAGGCGTCCAATACGATCACTTTCGATTCCGTTCGTTTCTGACAGCTTCTACGCTCGATACAATCGGCGCTACTGGTGTGCGCCGATTCAGTCTCTCACGCAGTTCATTCAGGGTGGGACGTTCGGCGTTTCGTCGAATCTCTGCAAGAAGGTAATCAGACAGCGACATTCCTTCAACAGCCGCTCTGGCCTTCAGTTTTCGATGAATCGAATCGGGGACATTTCGTATTTGAATCATTTTTGACATGTTATAAACATACATACATGCTACGAACATGTCAACCTTATATCTAACCTTTTATCCCCCCTGCGGTCAACCCCTTTACCAGATATCTTTCCAACACCAAAAACAACACCACAATCGGTACGGTGGCAATAACCGCTGCGGCCATAAGCAGCTGTTGGGAGACATTGATATTATCTGCAATTTGCATAATTCCTCGGGAAAGAGTGAACGAAGAGGGGCTGTCTAAGAAAAGAAACGCAAATAAAAACTCATTCCACGCAATCATAAAGGTATACAGGGCTACGGTGACCATGGCAGGCAGACTCAACGGAACGGTCACTCGCCAGATGACACCAAACCGGGAACATCCATCGATAAGCCCTGCCTCCTCTAAATCCGGTGGCAGCGTTTTAAAATAGCTATAAAGCATATAAATGGCTACCGGTAAAGTCTGGGCCAGATACACCAACACCAGTCCGTGTAGGTCATTACGCAGTCCGAACTTGGTAAACAACGCATACAAGGGCACGGCGATGACAATGGCTGGAAACATATAGATTATCAGAATACTTCGGGAAAGGAAGGCACGTCCGCGAAATCGAAGTCTGGCGATGGTGTAGGCTGCCAGTGTTGCGAAGGCTATGGTAAAAAGCACGGTTAAACCGGAAACATAAGCACTGTTTGCAAAGTATCGGCCGAATTGAAACTGAAGCCAGATTTCTTTGTACGCCCGGAAAGACAGCTCACTGGGTATAAGCCATAAATTCAGTGGATTCATTGCCAAGTGAATCAACGGTTTTAAGGAGGCGACGATCATCCAGTAAAACGGAAAGGCTACCAAAAAAACCAGAAACGTCAGGCCGAGCACATGCAGGATGTTTAAGCTTACCGACTCGATTCGTTCTCGAAACACCGCCTTAAACCTCTTCTGCCCGACGCATAACCCATCGAAAATAAGCAAATAAAAGTACACCCAGTACAGCAAACAGCACCAGGGCCATCCCTGCCCCTGTGCCGACATCAAACTCCCCGATCAAAAAGTCATACACCTTGATCGTGAGTACTCGCGTACCGGCAGTACCTCGGGTTACTAAAAAAACATCGTCAAATTTATTGAATGTCCACATGAACCGGAGCAGAAACAGGGTGGCCAACACCAGCTTTAGTTGTGGAAGCGTGATATAAAAGAATTCTTTTATCGGGGATGCACCGTCGATGGCTGCCGCTTCGTAAAATTCTTTCGGGATGGCTTGCAGTCGGGCAAGGATAAAAAGAAAATCAAATGGAAAATACCGCCAGCCCTCAAAAACGATCAGAGAAATCATCGCCCAGGGACGCTCACCCAAAAGATGCACCGGTTGTTCCAGAAATCCCGACCCCAAAAGCCCTGTCATGAGTACACCGCGCGGGTCCAGGATAAACCGCCATGCAAAGGCCACCGCCACTATCGGGGCCACGTAAGGGATAAGAAACGTTCCCCGGATAACATTTCGACCCCTAAAGGGTTTGTTGACCATAATGGCGGCTGCCAAACCCAATACCAAGGCGATAAAAGTTCCCCCGGTGGTGTAAAGAAGGGTTGCCTTGAGTGCCGGCCAAAAATCATGCTGGGTAAAGATTTTTATGAAATTATCGAACGTTGCTTTATACTGCCACCAGCTGAAGCGTCGAAGATCCAACAGCCGCACACGGTGAAACGCGAGCCAAACGTTCCAAATAACCGGAAATAAAATAAGAGAAAAAATAATGATAACCGGGGGACCTAACAGCCAGTAAGCCAGGCGCTGTTCTCTTTGATATAACGTTAAAGGACGCCAAACACCCCTGTTTTTTCTAATCTTTTGGGATCCATTTCCGTTTATATTATCATCTGACTGGATAGACATAGGATTCCAAGTTAATTTAAAGCCACCGGGCGTGCTCGCTTATGAGCACCCATCGAGCTTGCCGATCGCCGTTGTCATCTCTTTGGCAGCATCCTCTGCGGACATCTCCCCGTCAAAAAAACGGCGAAGAATCCGAATAAGGGCCTTTGTCCCGTATACCTGACCCACGCAGCCCCCTTTACCGCTGCCAAATCCCCAGCGGTCAAATCGTTCAACACCGGTAATAATACTGTTAACGATTTCATCGGAGTAAAGATCAGAAATCTTGGCTTGGCGATCCACACCCACCTTCAAGTTTTTCCAACCAGGTACAAACTGAGGTCGCAACGGAAACTTTCCTTCCGGGGCCATGCTGAGCCAATCTAAATAACCGTCTTCTAATAGAAATTCGACCCATTTTACGGCTTTTTCATCAGCCCCAACCGTGATGCCAAAATAACTGACTTGCCCCCATTGCGCCGGTCTATCCCCTGAAGGACCCTGAAACGCGGTGACAATACCTGTTAGTTCATGCAGCGGCTTTGCCAGCTCTTTGGCGGTTACCGGCACCGAATCTCGCAATCCGGCCATTTCATCAAGGATAAAAGGTGACCAGATAATCATTGCAACACGACCGCCCAAGTAATCCTCACGGGTCTGACGCCAATAGATGTCTCCTTTGGGTGTAAAATCCACTAGCTGTTTGTAAAACATGAGGGTCTTGACAAACTCTGGTGTAACAAGGTCGACTTTACCACTGGTGGGATTGACCAAGCGCGCATTATTGGAAAGGGCAAATTGTTCAAAAACCTGTTGTGTGTATGTCTGAGTAGGGTCGGTGCCGACCGCGATGCCCCAGCATTTCGGCGGATTATGCAGTGCTTTGGCTGCCGCTAAAATTTTATCCCACGTGTTGGGCGCACTCA
>JAHEHB010000443.1 GCA_024644775.1 Deltaproteobacteria bacterium | reverse complement strand
TGGGAATCTCCTCCCCCACGGGTTACGGAGGGGTTTCTGACGGTGTATGCCCGATTGGCCAACCCGGTTGAAAAGGGCGCGGGCATCAATTTGCGCCTGGGCTGAAATGTTATCTACCTAAACTTAACTTTTTGCCCAACTTGACGGCGAGGCTTTCCGTTGATTCTGGTCGACACCAATATCCTACTTTGTGCCGAAGCAATTGAGACATATAGTGACTCCACGATTTCCTTGTCTTGATTTTTTTTTAAAATCGAAAGCTCCCGTCTTGCGGGGGTCAGAGATGATCGGCTCTGCCATAGATCAAATCTGTTCATGGTTTTCCGCCGAGGCGGATCAGGTTTCAGTAAATACCGAATCCTGAACCATGAGCACTAATTTATGTCTGGAATGAAGTTGCAGAGATTCCCATGATTGACGTTAACTATGCCCAGCACGACGGCAAAGCGTACGCGCCTAATGAGTTCTTTGTTTTAGATCGATTCCGAAAGGGCATCGAGACTGAGGCACGCATCATCACCGGTGCGGGTGGAATAACGATCTGACAAATAAGGAACCCATCTATTGTTGTTTTTTTTTCAGCTTTTGAATCGTAATCAAATGAAGCAACTCGTCCATCAGTTCCAGAATATCAGGGCCGGCCTGGGATTCGTCAAATTGAAAACGTGCAGGCGTTCCTCTCTGGGTTTCCGCCGGAATGATCGTTAGTTCGTACTGCTGCGCGTCAACCATGAAAGCGTTTTTGGGTGCTTTCGCCGCGTTTTTAAGGTTTTTTGCGTTTAAGATGTTTTTTGCTCTAATGGCAAGGTTATCCGGCAGATCTTTGGTATCCAACTTGCCCTCAAGTGTAATTCCTTGCCCCCCGGTGCATTTTAAATGAATTTGCATCGAATTATAGGTTTATTCCTACCAGTTTCCACGCTCTGCGCGTCATTTTCATTTCAAGGCTTTGCATGCCAAAGCGAACCGACGCCATTTCTACTGTTTTGTCCGCCCAATCGGCGAAGGTCGCCATTGGATTATTGATGGCTTGCATGGTGTCATACCAAATATATCCGGGCTTTTCCCAGGCATAGCCACCAAGGTATTGAGCCAACAGATAAAACGCGTGGTTTGGGATTCCTGAATTGATATGTACCCCACCGTTGTCCGACGTTGTGTTGACATATCCATCCATGTGATAAGGTTGCGGATCCTTTCCCAAGACCGCATCATCATAGGCCATGCCCGGCGCTTTCATAGAGCGAAGGGATTCGCCGTTAATATCGGACCCCAGGATCCCTTTGCCCACCAGCCAGCTTGCCTGGCACGCGTCTTGTTTGTTTTTATATTGCTCCGTGAGAGAGCCGAAAACATCCGCAAAACTTTCGTTTAAGGCACCCGATTGGTCCCGGTATATCAGACCTCCTGAAAACTGTACGACGCCGTGGGAAAGTTCGTGTCCAATGACGGTCAATTCCGTAAACTTCTTAAAAATGATACCATCCCCATCCCCATAGGCCATTTGCCGGCCGTTCCAAAAAGCATTGTTGTATTTATTGCGATGATGAACCGTTGAAATCATTTTCATACCGTTCCCATCAAGCGAATCGCGGCGGTACTGCTCCATATAGAGATAATATACCGCACCAGCGCCGTCAAATGCTTCGTTCACCACAGCGTCGGAATTGGCGGGATCTTTTTCTTTCCGGACGAGTTTTCCCGGTAGCGTCGCTTTTTTCTGGCCGTCGTACACCTCTCTGTTTGGTTTGGGTTTGGCCTTTTCGGCTAGGACAGGTGCTGCTAAGAAGGAATTCGGAGGTGCCGCTACCTCTCGTTCCAATCGGTAGGTTGCCGCCACTTTTTCAATTGCTTCAGCCATCTTTTTTTGCTTTGCAGTGCCCCGCATCTTAACCGCTTCGATCATATGCGGCGGTAAGATGCATTCTATCGAGTGACCAATAAAATGAGTGTTATGATCTTTCATGCCACACCTCCTATTGTATGCCCCTATGTCCCGTGGGCTATTTAAGTGTTCTAGTCAGATATAAAAATTGCAGTAACCTTAAATAATGCCGGTTATACTAGTTTTTTTTATAGTAAACAGAAAGTAAGTAGCAAATCAGTAGAGTCAAGCCACAGCAGATTTTTTACGGTAATAATTACTCTCAAACGCATAATTGAATCCTGTGTGCCGCTCTATATTCCCGAGCTGGAGATTTCACGTTTTACTTTGATTTAAACATATAAAACTCCCGCCTTGCAAGGGGCGGAGATAATTGGCTATGCTATGGACAAGGATCTGATTTGGAATCAAAGGTTTCAGCACTGCCGTCAGCGGGGCCGGATTCATTACAATAAGAAACGAGGTTTCTCAAACGAGCTGGGAAGCGAGAAAGCTTGGACGCTGGAATGTTTGAAGACGAAAAGGCTAGGGGGCTGGAAAGCATTATAGCCTCCAAGCTTCCTGGCCTTCTCGCCTTTAGGTTATTTCTACCGGTGATCCGATTTGGGATTTTACCAGGTTTCTCAGACGAGGTTTCAGCTATTCCGATTTTAAATTATTCTGCAAATTGAAGAAATCGGGTTTGTCGTGCGTGCAATTCTATTTGGAACATTGGCACCTTTAAAGTTGACACATAAACTTAATTCAAATATTTGGATTTTTTGAAACGTGCGGTGAGCTGGATGTATTACCGTATTATTTAAACCAAAAAAGGAGCGATTTCTGTGAAAATCATCATTGTCGGCGCAGGTGAGGTTGGCTTTCATGTGGCAAACCGTCTGTCTGTTGAAAACAAAGATGTGGTGGTGATCGATACGAATCCGGATGCCATCCGACGTGTGTCTGAAAGTACCGACGTTCATGTGATTCATGGCTCCGGAAGCAGTCCAAAGGTTTTGGAGCAAGCCGGTATTCGGGAGGCTGAAATCATCTTAGCGGTAACCGATAGTGATGAAACCAATTTGATTGCCTGTTTGGTTGCCAATCTGATTTCGCCGACAACCAAAAAACTTGCTCGGATTCGAAATGCGGACTTCGACACCTATCACGAGGCCTTTCGTACGTCCGGCCCTCAGATTGACACGATCATCAACCCTGAAATCGAAGTAGTGGATGCCATTCACCGTTTCATGAGCGTGCCGGGGGCCGTAGATGTGGGAGAGTTTGAAAACGGCAGGGTGAAGTTTGTCGGCATTAAACTGGATCCGGACACACGATTTTCAAATATCTGTTTAGCGGACCTCCCGAAAATGGTGGGAAAACATAGCCCATTGATTGCCGCGATTCTTCGGGAAGAGGAGTTGATTATTCCCCAGGGGGATGATTGCCTGAGACCGGATGATGTCGTCTACTTTGTGAGCGAGGCTGAAAAGCTGACCGATACCCTGGACATTTTTGAGAAGCGCCTGGAGCCCATCCGACGTGCCATTCTCATCGGAGGCGGGCGGATCGGCATGCGATTGGCAAAGCGTTTGGAGAAAGAATCGATTCCTATTAAATTGATAGAGAAGAACCCGGATCGCTGCAACGAAATCGCAGCGGAGCTCGACAAAACGGTGGTGCTTTATGGAGATGGAACGGATCAAACGATTTTGGAGGAAGAGGGTATCCGAGAAACGGACGTGGTGGTGACCCTCACCGATGATGAGCAAACAAACATGCTGGCCTCTCTTTTGGCCAAACGGCTTGGTGTTCGGAAAACGATCACACGGATCAACAGTTTCAGGTACTTCCCAGTCATGTCCGCCATCGGGATAGAGCAAGTCGTCAGCCCCAGACTTTCGGCCATCAATTCCATTCTTCGTCACGTTCGACGAGGAAAAGTGCTGTCTGCAATTGCGATCAAAGGGGAGCACGCTGAGGTGATTGAAGCCGTGGCACTTGAAACCTCGGATATTGTAGGAAAACCCTTGAAAGAAATCGCTTTACCAAAAGGAGTGTTGGTCACCGTTATTATCCGTGGTAAGGATGTGATCATACCAAGCGGTGGCAGTGTTGTCGTCCCCGGAGATCGGGTCATCATTTTCGGGTCGCGGCAGGCCATACCAAAGATCGAGAGGATACTGGCCGTCAAATTGGAGTATTTTTAGATGCGATGGAAGTATGTTCTAAATGTAGTGGGTACCCTGACGCTGTTTTTGGCCCTGTGCATGGTGTTTCCCCTTCTGATCGGCCTTTACTACGCTGATGGTAGTGCCTATCCGTTTCTGGTATCCCTATTAATCGCCGTATTTAGCGGTGTGTTTCTCTATCTTCCGTTTCGTCGCGAGAAAGTGGAAACCCTAACCCAACGGGAAGGAATGGGGATCGTCGCCATCGGCTGGACAGTTGTAGGTTTGATCGGCGCCTTTCCATTTTATTTCGGCGGTGTGTTTGAACTGTTCGTCGATGCCTTCTTTGAATCCGTATCCGGATTCACCACGACCGGTTCGTCCGTGCTCACCGACATTGAGACCGTATCCAAGGGGCTTTTGTTTTGGCGAGCCTTTATCCAATG
>JAHEHB010000096.1 GCA_024644775.1 Deltaproteobacteria bacterium | reverse complement strand
TAAAGATGAACCCCCCCAGGATCGGAAGTTATTCGAGCTGGAAAACTTTATCGCAACCCCCCACATGGCGGCGTTCACCACGGAAGCCATCGGCAATATGGAACGATTGTCCGCCCAAAACGTCATCGATGTCCTGGAGGGTAATATTCCCCCCCATGTCGTAAATAAAGAAGTGTTAAAGTAAAAATTTATTACCCTCTTTCTTTGACAAAATAGAGACTGAATAATCCCATCACGGCCATGGCAGCCCAGAATGCAAACGGTAGGGCTAAATTAATATCGGCCAGGCTGTTTCCGACCGGTGGCGAAATCAAACTGCCGCATCGAGAAAGTACCAACACCAGCCCCATGGCCGTGCCGGCATATTTATTACCAACTTCTTTGAGCTCGATAATCAGCGTCATGAGAATTGCCATAAACCCATCACGAACAAACCCCGCAATGATAACCGCCACCCAGATAAAAACGCCACTTGTCATCGATAACAGAGCGATGCCGGTGGCGATCATCAGCGTGGCTATCATCAATACGCCTTTGCGCATCCCGATCCGATCCGACAGCAAGGCGATAGGAATGGTGGCGATCATGCTGACTCCGTGGAATGTGGCCAAAGCCCCGTCGGCGCTGATTTCCGGCCATCCAATTCGGCGTAAATAGAGCGGCAGGTAACCGAGCGCCCCTTGGAGACAGGCGCTGATCCCAAGCATTGTTAAACCGAGCAACCACACATTCCAAATACGGGCCACGTAAGAAATCCCATGACGAAGGGGCACATTTTCCGCCGTTACCGTTGAATTTTCTTCTTCCGGTGCAGCACGGGTAAAGGACCAAAATATACCCACCACAATTGAAAGGGCGCCATAAAGAAATAAAACCCGCCGCCAGCCACCCAGCCAAGGCGATAATACCGTTGCGCTCAACAGCGAGCCCAACATGAAACCCAACGCCATCCCCATGGAAACGATGCCGTTGGCCAAACCCAAGCGCTGCCCCGAAAACCAAACACCACATGTCTTGTGAACATTCATCGGAATGGCCGGTGGCACGAGGCCGAAAAGAAACGCTGTGGCGGCAAGCGTTGCGAAGTTGTCAGAGACTCCGCGGAGCGCACCCGTGATACCGGCCAGGATACAACCCACCATAAGTGTTCGTTTTGCGCCGAACCGATCGCCTAAAGCACCGCCGATTAGACTCGTAAAAATACCGGTTAGAAAACCGATACCCCATATCCAACCAATCTGAACCAGGTCCAATCTCATCTCCCGGGCAATCTCATCGAATAAAACAGGCAGCGACATCGTGGGAATGGCGACCACAATGGTATGGGTTAAGGCCGCCAGGGTAAGGACGTACCATTTATAATGTGATGGGTTAGGTTGATTGGACAAACCTGTCGTCATCAGAAGAATCCTCCGATTTGTATAACCCGAATGGCAACGACACCGCAAAACGAGCCCTCATCAAGGATGAAGGGCTCGCTTGGAGCTTTCGGTCGAAATCTTCTTTCGACGGAAAGTATAGGAAATCGCGTATGGCGCAGGGTGGTTTGGACGTTTGTTTTTCAGACAACCGTTACGAGACCCGATGCTCTGTCCGCTCGATGATGTCTTCCTGAACTTCTTTTTCAAGTTGAGTAAAATAAGCACTATAGCCGGCTACTCGGATCACAAGATCCCGGTGATTGTCGGGTTCGGTCTGTGCTTGTCGTAATTTTTCAGAGGTTACGATATTAAATTGGGTATGCCAGCCGCCAAGATTCATGAACGTTCGGATATACTGTTCAAAGGTTTTCATCCGATCTTCTCCGTCAAGAAGAGAAGGATGAACTCTTTGGTTTAGGACGGTTCCATGAGGCACACGCTGGCTATCTAGCTTGCCAACCGATTTTGCCACCGCGGTAAGGCCTTTTGTATCCCGTCCATGAACCGGTGAAATTCCCCCATCATTTAATGGTTCCCCGCTTCTTCTACCGTCCGGCGTGGCAGCGGTGTGTTTGCCAAACGGCATGTTGGCGGTCAGGTAATAGAGTCCGCCGACAAAGGGACCCTTTCGAATATTTTCATAATTCCGAAGTGCATCACAGAAAATTTTCAACACCTTATTGCACAACCCATCCACTAAATCGTCATCATTGCCGAATTTGGGCGCTCGATTTATGAGCATCTGCCGGATGTCTTCTTTTCCTTCAAAGTCGGTTTGCAAAGCCTCAGTAAGTTGTTTCATGGAAAGCGCCTGATCCTTAAATACCAGGGTTTCAATTGCAGCCAGCGAATCCCCTGTGGTAATCGGCCCCACTCCCAGAGGAGACGTAAAATTGTATCGAGCGCCCCCCTTGTTAAAACTGATGCCTTTTTGTAAGCAGTCTTTTATCAGAATTGAATAAAGCGCCACCGGAGCATGTTGCGCATGGTGTTGATCGATAATGTTGTCATATAGCACTAAATACTGAATAAAATATTCCACCTGCTTTTTAAAGCCGTTTAATAGTTCATCAACGGTTTTAAACTGATCCGGGTTCCCGGTACGGAGACCCATTTGCTTTTGGCTGATCATGCATTTGCCGTCATTTAAAGCCAACTCCAGACATTTAGCGAGATTTAAATGACCGGCATTGCCCCAGCTATTTGTTTTCCCTGCAATCACGGGTTCGCTGCACCCCAGTGATCCCCAATCCCTGGCGTCTTCCAACGGAACCTCCAGATCCAGGAGAGATTGGATAATGACGTCATCATTAAAAAATTTGGGTTTGGTAAGCCCCTCTTTGACGTTGACGCAGGCCTTCAGTAGGAGATTCCGGGGGGTTGTGCGGTGAACCCTTATGGCTAAATCGGGTTGAACCAAGCGTATATCGAGATCGGCTTCAATAAAAAGATGGGTGAGTTCGTTTGTCGCATCTTTGCCGTCTTTGGTTACACCGCCTAAAGTAATAGTCTGTCCGTGGGCAGGTCCTTGAAGAAAACTGGTGGATTCATCGGAAGCGAGCTTGTCTATTTCATTTACTTTTAAATAAAAGCATTCGATAAGTTCAAGCGCCATTTCTCGTGTCAACCGACCGTCTGCAATGTCTTTCTGATAAAAAGGATAAAGCAGCTGATCGAGACGTCCCAACGAGATGGCGAGCCCGTTTCCCTCGATTTGTATGGCTACTTGCAGGAAATAGATCAGTTGAAGCGCTTCCCAAAAATCCCGGGCAGGCTTAGCAGGGACATGACGGCAGTTTTCCATGATTCGCGTAAGTTCTTTTTGTCGATGATCGTCGTTGCTTTGCTGAATCAATTCACTCGCTTGTTGGGAATACCGATGGGCAAACTCAATCACGCCGTCGCAAACTATGGCGCTTGCATGATAAAGATGGTAGCTATCTGCATAATTGGGATCTTGCGGTTCTAATTCCACCATTCGCCTTTCGCAAAATTCCTTGATTCCGATGAGCCCCACTTGAAGAACCCCCTCATAGTCGGGAATAATATGACCAGGGGCGGACATGGTAAAATTCTCATTCGTAAAAACGCCATTGGAAAGCATCTCCTTGAGAAAAGGGGGCAAACACCCTTTAATCTTGTCTCTCAGGTTTCTACCCTTCCAATATGGCAACACAGAACGCAGGGTTTCCTTCTGCGGGTCCGTGATCTGAAAACGGTCGCCCTTTCTAGTGGGAAAGGTTTCCATTTGACCTAAAATCCAATCGACAGCATATTCTGGAAACAAAGCACCGCCGCGATGGTGTTTTGTTTGATTTCCCACAATCAGTTCATCCTCGCGAAATTCAATGCTCATGCGGGAAAGGATTGCTTTCAATGCAAGGGCACGCTTTATAATCTGAGGTTTCTCCTCGTGTTCCTGATAAACCTCAGTGATAATGATGGCCCGCTCAAGATCCACTAGCCGCTCAGAGTCTAAGAATCGCTGTCGAAGCCTCTCTATTCTCCCGTTCATGCGTTTATCTCCTGCCTTACGCTATAAAAGGGTTGCAGGTAAACTGGAAATCATACGATTTCCAGTTTACCTGCAACCCTTTTATGTCTATATCATAATGGAAAGCAAAAGATTACTAAATTTTTCCATCAAAACTCCGATCATTATATCAGACTTTCGTTTCTTAATCATTTTCGGAAAGGCCATAATCTCCAGAAGGGACTCCTTAGATGAATGAAAAAAAAGCCGAAGTACCGGCTAAATTTTATATCAATTCAAATAACAGGACGATATTGATATGTCCGAATTGTGGCGAACCCCATGAAGTTGATGTTTCAAACTTTTTAGGCATTAAAAATAAACTCAAGGTCAAATGCGTATGCGGGTCGATATTTAAGTGTTCAATTGAGTTTCGTCTTTATTATCGCAAAAATGTTAAGCTTTCCGGAGATTTCCGTTGCCTGGCAACCGGTTTTAGAGGACAGGTATTGGTCAAAAATATCTCAATGTCAGGAATTCAATTTACCTATTTTGAGCGGCATAGAATAAGGGTCGGCGACACATTAGAACTCAACTATCTGTTGGATGATCGTAAACAAACCAAACTCAGGTTTACCGTTCAAGTCAAATGGACCAACGATAATAGGGTCGGTGTCAAAATACGTGAGGCGCGCCATTGCCCCAAAGATCTGGGGTTCTACATGCTGAAATCCGCCAAACAAATTAACCCGGAAGTGTTGTTGCAGTAAAAACTAGATTCATTGGTAATGGGGTCTTCCCGTTTGAAGCGAAGTGGAAACGACGAACACGGATCGGGTTGTGGCCGAAGACGTGCATCAGACGATCGTTTTTAAGATTTTATCGTGGTAATGGCTTAATATGTTGCGAGTTGCTGGTATAAAAACTTTAAAGCTTGCAACTCATAACCCATAATACACAACTCGCAACGATAGGCCCCATTCGAAAATCGCAATTCGTAATTCGAAAATTATCCCTCCTTGTCTTTATACTTCTCTATATCCGCCAGAACCCATTTTTCGACGGCTTCTTGACCATGAATGAGATCGTTCAAATCGTCCATGTTATCCGGCTTGATTTTATACATCCAGCCTTCTCCGTAACAATCTTCATTGATTTTTGTGGGATCAAGCTCCAGTTCTTCGTTGATTTCCACAAGCTCTGCATCCACCGGGGCATAAATTTTCCCCAACCATTTACCGGATTCCATTTTAGCAAATGATTTTCCAACCTTAAGACGTTTTCCTTCAGGTGGAAGTTGAATAAAGACAATGTCCCCGGCCATCTTTTGACCGAAGTCGTCCAATCCCATTATGAGCAAATCTCCTTCCGGTTTCACCCAGAAATGATTCTGTTCATAATAAAGATCATCCGGTAAATTGTATCCTTGTATCTCCATTTTCCTTCCTCTCCTATGAACAATCAGTATTTACTGATTGAATTCCCTCCACCGCGAAGCAGAGAGAATGTGATAGTCAGATGTTCCACATTGTCACATTCGATTACGAAGTAAGAATTTATCAAGGTTTTTTCATTAACCTTCGTTCATCTTTGTGTTCTTCGTGGTGAATCGAAATACGAAATCATCCTGAGTTTATCTCAAATTCGCGACAAATCGCCTCAGATCCAGTTCGAGTTCGTTGGCCTTTGCCGGGTTTTCGTCAATAACATTGTTCATCATTTCCGGATCGGCCTTCATATCGTAAAGCTCGTTTTCTTTGCCTTTGTCAAAGTTGAGCAAAAAGGCCCAATCATAGTCGTTGACGCGCCAGCATCGTTTAAAATACCCCATGTAAACGCGGTCCCTCAGCTTGTCCACATCGCCCTTCATCAAAGGCAGGAGGCTCTTTCCATGAACCCGTGGCGGGACTTTGACATTCAGAAAGTCAAGAATGGTGGGGAAAATTTCCGTCGTTTCGATAAGCTGATTGAAGCGCTGTCCGGCACCGAACCCTTCCGGATGTCGAATAATCAGAGGGATACGCACCAGCTCTTCATACAGAAGTGGATGCGATTTTCGGATAATACCGTGTTCGGCAAACGGTTCGCCGTGATCGGTGGTGTAAATAATCATGCTGTTTTCATACATCCCCATCTCTTTGAGCTTGTCCAGAAGCACGCCCACCCATTTGTCGCAAAGGGTGACCTTTCCTGCATAGAGCTTGAAGACATGGTTGGTCTCTTCCGGCGTTAGATATCCCTCCACGTACCCGGGAATGGGCTGAATGATGTCCTGCCCCTGATAGTTGGGGTCGGTGTACATCCGGTCGTAGGGTGCCGGTGGATCCCAGGGTTCGTGCGGATCAAAACAATCCAACCACAGCATGAGGTTGTCTTTCTTGGGCTGTTCCTCAAGCCATTTAACGCCGGCGGTGAGGGTTCGAGCCACAAAGGTATCTTCCTCGCCTTTCCACCAATGCCGGTTGCGAAGATACTGGGTCAGCTGGGCCCGAACGGTTTTGTCCTTGCCATCTCCCTTGTAGTACTTCTCTACTTCGGCTTCCACATCGATGGACTCATCCACTATCCAGGGATCACCTTCGTGTCCGCGGATATACTGGTTAAAATCGAATCCCCGCTCAAACGCCATCGAGGGTTTGTGCAAATGTAAAACATCGGTGATCTGGGCGGTGGTGTACCCTTTGTTCCACAAGAGTTCCGCCAGCAGGATATCCGTCGGCTCCAACCGCTGCCATCCCCGGAACGGAAACGTAAACCGACCGGTAAAAAATGTGGTACGGGTGGGTACGGTGGGCAAGCCCTCAGGATAAAAATAATCGAACACCGCGCTTTCCGATGCCAGTTTATCGATATTGGGGGTCTGAATCCAATCGTTTCCGTAACATCCCAGGTGGTCCGCACGCATACTGTCGTTTATGATCATAATAACATTCATGAGACATCCTCTCCTTATAGTCGATTCTATCGGTTAATTAGCGGTAGGTTTTCAAGTTGGGTGGGATTGAGCTCCATCATGCCGTCTGCGATCCGTTTTCGCACTTCCTCATCAAATCCTTCCCCGGGATGCTCCACTGCCTTTAAGATCTGGTTAAGTTTTGTGGCGGTTTCATCGTTAAAATTCAGGGCAAATGATGCACCGGTATCTTCCCACTCCATTTTGTCGTCAAGAATCTTATCGGGAGGATCCTCCTCCACCGAAGGGCCGATGATGTAGAGCATCTGAGATGACAGCTCTTCCACAAAATCTTCATCGTAGAATCCGACACCCTCTTCTATATACCGTACGACCCGGTACATGTCATTGAATTCATCATCATCGAAGTCGATGGCAAACTCCCGTTGTGCAATTCCGCATGCAGCAGTCTCTTTTACCTCCATTTGGTTACCTCCTTATTTAGTATTATATTGAATAATAACGGTTAAATATTCGTCAAATATCCGTCATGGGTTCTCTAAAAATTTGTGATTATATATACATTTTTGTATTAGTCAAATAAATTGTATTGCAAATGGATATGATGTGGCTAAACACCTGCTAATAACGCCAACTGACATCATAGTCGGTTATTTTACCGCCTGCATCCGCCAGGAGCCGCTCGAGCATCCGCTTCGCTGTGTCTGTGGCTTTCTCCGCGATATTATTGTTATGCTCCGGGTCTTCTTTTAGATCATATAATTGCGCTTCGCTACCATCGGGCCGGGCGATAAATACGTAACGATCATCTCTAACCCATCCCCAATTTTTGTACATACAGGTTACATAATCATGGAATTTTTCTGTTTTTCCTTCCACCAGATCCCACAGGTTTTTACCTTCGGCCTGTTCGGGTATTTCCTCACCCAGCAAATGGAAAAGCGTCGGTAACAAATCATGATCGTACACAAAGCTGTCAACCACTTTCGGATTTTGTCCGGGCGCTTTGATAAATAACACAAGATCCATTATCTCCGGATACATGCAGAAAGGAACCTTACCCAGCACACGGTGTTCCCCGATAACATGACCGTGGTCGCTGATAAAAGCGATGACGGTATCTTCCATCAAACCCATTTGCTCAACCTTCTCCAAAAAATAACCCAACCAGGTGTCCACCATCGTGACTTCCCCGGCATAAAGTGCTCTAACATGTTTTAATTGTTCTTCTGTCAAATAGTCGAGCTGATTTGTATAGAAAGCTAAAATAACCTCTATTCCTTTATAGCCGGGGTCGTATAAATCCACGTAGTGCTGAGGGGGATCCCAGGGCTCATGCGGGTCGAAGCTGTCGACACAAAGGAAAAACGGCTCACTTTTCTTATAGTTTTCCTCCAACCAACGGGTTGCCGAACCGAAAACCTGCGGGGCCAAGTAATCCTCTTCTCCACGACGCAATTCAGCGCTCCGGAGATATTTTGGCAGCAGTTTGGCAGCAGTGGCATCTCTGTTCATATCGGGTGTGAGATATTTTTCGATATCGATCTTTCCAAAAGAACCCGTGCGATAGCCGTCATATTCTTGTCCGCGAATCCACCGCCACTCATCAAAACCTCTGTGAAAATTCATGCCGGGCTTAAACATATGGTACACATCGGTAATAAACGCGGTTGTATATCCCTTCTCCTGGAGTATCTCAGCCATTGTAATATCCTCTTCAGGAATGGGTATCCACCCTGGAACCGGCCACTGTTTATAGGGTTTCCAGTTGTTAAACGGAAAACACCGTTTTCCCGTATGAATCGCCCGCCGAACCGGTATTGTCGGCAGCGACTCCGGAAAGGCACGGGTAAAGCGAGCACTTTCGCTTCCGAGTTTGTCCATATTGGGTGTTTTAATCCAAGTGTTGCCGTTGATGCCGACATGATCCGCTCTTAATGAGTCGACAATGATCAAAATCAAATTCATAAAAGACCTCCCTGCACTATAATTGAATTTTAAGATAAAGCGTCACCAAGCTCTGGGATCGGGGTATATCGGAATATCTCCTTCTGCATCCTTTCGCATCAACTCATACATTCTGCTCACGATATCCGGATTGGATTCGGCTATATTATTCCGGCATTCGGGATCGTTTTTCAAATCATAAAGTCGAACTTCAGTGCCGTCGGTTCGCCGAATCATGGCATAATCGTCATCCATTGCCCACAACCAGGTTTTAAGAATAGAAGTCACATGGTCTCTGAAGCGATCTGTCTTTTTTTCAACCAAATCCCAGAGATTTTTACCTTCAGTCTGCACCGGGATTTTTTCTCCGATTAAATGAAATAACGTCGGGAATAGATCGTGATTGTATACGAAGCGATCTATTATTTTCGGTTGTTGTCCGGGTGTTTTAATTAAAAACACAAGGTCCATCAATCCTGGATAAAGACCGGAGGGCGGTTTTCCAAGGAATCCGTTTTCTCCCAAAAGATGACCATGATCGCTTACCAGTGCAATGACCGTATCGTCCTTTAAACCGAGTTGTTCAACCTTGTTTAAAAAATGGCCCAGCCATGTGTCGACCATCGTAACTTCTGCGGCATATAGGGCTCTAAGATGTTTTAATTCTGATTCGGACAGGTAATCGAGATTTTCAGAATAGAAAGGTAAAATAACCTCTGTTCCTTCATATCCGGGGTCGTACATGTCGACATAGTACTGGGGCGGATCCCAGGGTTCATGCGGGTCGAAGCAGTCGATATATAGAAAAAAATTATCACAGGTATAATTTTCATCCAACCAGCGTATTGCCGAATTGAACACTTGAGGTGCAAAATAATCTTCCTCCCTTGCGCGCAATTCAACATTGCGCAGGTAATGTGTCATCATTTTGGCGGGAAGACGGTTCTTATCCATGGTGGGTGTCAGAAATTTTTCAACATCGATCTCTCCTTTTGCACCGGATCGGTAAGGGTCGAACTCTTGTCCCCGAATAAATCGCCATTCATCGAAACCTCTGTGAAAATTCATACCCGGTCGAAACATATGGTACACATCGGTAATAAATGCGGTTCGGTATCCCTTTTCCTGCAAAATCTCAGCAAGGGTCACATCTTCCTCAGGTAAAGGGGTCCAGCCGGGTATGGGTGCCGGTTTATAAGGCGTCCAGTTTCTGAATGGATAGACCCGTTTTCCGGTATGGACCGCCTTGCGAAACTGGACGGTGGGCAAAGATTCCGGAAATGCCCTTGTAAACCGGACGCTTTCACTTCCAAGCTTATCCATGTTCGGAGTTTTGATCCAGGTATTTCCATTGATACCCACGTGATCTGCCCTCAAAGAATCAACGATAATTAGAATTAAATTCATTTACACACTCCTTTAAGTCTTTTGCTGTAACCCAAAATGATCGTAACCAAACGGCGAACAAACTGTAAGCGTCTATTCATATTAAATCCTATCGATATTCGTCAAATGCAAATATAAAAAAACGCAACTATAATCGAAAAAAGGTCGTTTTTTTTAATCCTCTTTTTCACCCCCACCTTGCCTCCCACGTGCAAGGGAAGAGCAGAGAAGACAGAGGGCAGAGGACAGAAGACAGCACCCAGCCTCCCTCGTTCGGGGAGAAGAGCTAAAACTTCCCTCCCCTTGCGGGAAGGATTGAGGGAGGGGGATAAGATTGACCTTACCTTTGTTTGGATTATAGAACCGAAAAAGAAGAAATACGCGTGCTGTAGGGGAGGAGTTTATCTCCATAAGCCCAATTCCAATATCATCGTGAAATTTTTCAAATGTCTTCACACTTTAAACCACCCGGGTTCCATCTTGTAATTCACTCACGAAAAGGATATGGAGTGCTTTAATCGCGAACCCCACTGTTAAACGATGCTCCAACGGGTCGATTGAAGGCTTGGATTACACAGGATTTACAGTTTTGAGGATTTTGTTTTGTCTATAAAAGAATATCCCTAATATCCTGTCTGCCCCTTTAAATGCGGAGCCTATTTAACTGGGATTGATCCTGTCAACCAAACAAAATACAAAAGGAAATAACGTAAATGGCTTTTGCAAACCTTCATATACACAGCTACTTCTCCGACGGGCTGACAAGCCCTGATGACCTGGCAAAGCAAATATTTAATGAAGATGGTTTAGAGTATTTCACGTTAACCGATCATGACAACATGTCGGGCATCGAACCTTTTTTTCGATCCATGAGTAAAATCAAATCCAATGGTATTCCACGTCCTAAACGATTTATTCCAGGTATCGAGTTGAGCTTACTGGATGAATCAACCGGATTGACTGTTCACATTATCGGATTGTTCCCGAACATCAATGAAGAAAATCTTCGAGACGAACTTTTGCGAATCGATTCAATCATGGGTGATTTTTGCAGATATCGCGGTGATAACCGCGCAATCAAAGACCTGGATGCAAGGATAAAGCGGGCATTTGAAATCAATCTGGACGGCATTGCCGATACATTCGACTCTGCTGAGACCGTCATTCATATTCTTAGAGATAAAGCCGAAGCGGCGAGTAGAAACCGATTTCAGCAGAATGAAAAGGCGCAAGATGTCATTCAACATCCGATTCCGGGTACCTATCAGACCATTGTTGACCACTGGGAAGAGCTTCTTCCCTTATCAACCAAAGAAAAGGCGACCCTATATATCCTAAGACCCGCTAAATCAAAAATGGAACAGTTGACCCAGGTATACATGTCCGAAGGAATGGAAGCACCCGAGGCATCGCGGCTCGCAGAGAAAAACCAGGGCATACTGATCGGCTTTAGCACACCCGTTTTAAAAGAAATCGGCATTCTCGAAGGGCTCACGTTACTTCAAGAAGCAAAGGCGGTAACCATTTTGTCGCACCCCGCTGTGGATCATAACAAGATCGGTTATGATGACTTTGATCATCATATTTTAAATCCGCTCATTCAAAACGGTATCGATGGAGTTGAAGTCTATTACCCCTACGATCCGACTTACCGGGAGGAAGCCATCAAAAGGTATTACGATATTGCCCATAAGCATCAATTGTTGATTTCAGGCGGCACAGATTTTCATGGAGATGGCCGCACAGGGTTATCAGATGTAAAGCTGGATATTGATCATGCATTAAGGATTATTCAGAGACGATAAAACAGGCATTCAGGGTACGTGCCATTCCTTTATGGTTATCGATCCTGAGTGCTTTTCGGGTCGGCAAATATTCAAAAAGAGTATGGATAACTATATCAACACAATCAAAGAAAGTGGAACCGCCGCAGGCGTTAAAGAGATTTTTATGCCCGGTGAGATCGAGGCACGTGCTGAAATAGAGCGACAAAAAAAGGTATCCCGCTCACACACGCGACAGCGGATGAACTGATGGATTTAGCGAAACGTTTGGATCTGTCAATTTCGATTTCATAGGGTCTCGATAACGATATCATAGCGGCAACTCGATCCTTCTTTAGCTGAAATCACCTCAAAACAAAACTGCCCTGGCCAAATAAAATTAAAAAATTCACCACAAAGGCACCAGGAAACAAAGTGATAATTTTCCTTCGTGTCTTGGTGTCTTCGCGGCTATAACAGATTCCGTTACAAGATGCACGAAATTCACAAAAATACAAAAAAAAACATTATTACGCGCCTAACATCGAGCTACTCCTTTGCCAATCCGAGATACGTACCGGCCGCTTCCAGGGCCGATACCATCTCTTTCGGTGTAATTATGCTTGCATCATAAATCACGGTGTTAATCTCCTGTGAATTCTGAAAACCATTCCTCACCTCTTTGACGCCCTTCAACCCAACCAGGGCTGATTTACCAACGTCATATCATCCAACGTAAAATTCGATTTGAGAAAGAGGCATTTCCTCAACATCAGCCGCCCCAACCCAAGCTGTTCCAGCAATCAACAACGTCATAATTATCACAATATAGGCTTTCATGGTAAATCCTCCGATTCCAATCACTCAAAAAGCATCCGGTATTTTCCGTAACCCGTTTTTTCCAGGTCCATCTTGGGGATAAACCGAAGCGCGGCGGAATTGATGCAGTAGCGCAAGCCTGTTGGCTGGGGCCCATCGTTGAACAAGTGGCCCAGGTGAGAATCGCTGTACTTGCTGCGTACCTCGGTGCGCACCATGAAAAAGCTCCGGTCTGTTTTCTCCACGATATTCTCAGGCTCCAGAGGCTGAATGAAGCTTGGCCAACCCGTCCCAGAGTCAAATTTGTCCGTAGAGCTGAAGAGCGGTTCGCCCGATACGATGTCCACGTAAATGCCCGCCTCGTGATTGTCCCAGTATTCATTTTTAAAAGGCGGCTCAGTCCCGTTTTTTCGGGTAACCTTGTACTGTAGCGCTGTCAACCGCCGGCGCAGCTCCGTATCTTCCGGAATTATGTACATACTATCGGGTTTTCCGGTAGTTATGTTGCGCTCCCTATTGGGTGCCGTTTCACCGACCGCCCCCTTCTTTCTGGTATCCACGGACCCCCCGGTCTTTTTCATCTCATTTGTCATACCGGACTTCATTTCACCCTTTGCTTTTGGCTTAATCTCGTTTTTCATATCTGCCCACACCTTTTCCAGAAACTGGTCCCGACCAGAGCCAGAGCGATACCGGTGATAGTGAATCGGACTCTTTTTGTAGTAATCTTGATGGTAGCCCTCAGCCGGGTAAAAGGGACCTAGTGGAAGAATATCAGTCACGATGGGCTTTTCGAAGAGACCTGAAGCCGTCAGGTTTTTCTTTGAAGTTTCCGCCAGACTCCGCTCCTGATCGTTGGCATAGAAGATGACACTGCGATACTGGGGGCCCCGGTCCACGAACTGGCCGCCGGCATCCGTAGGGTCTACATGCCGCCAAAATACCTCGAGCAGCTTCTCGTAGGTGATCTTCGCCGGGTCGTAAACCACTTTAACGGCTTCCACATGTTCGGTACTGCCTCTTGAAACCTGGCGGTATGTTGGGTTGGCCGCCTTACCTCCGGTGTATCCCGAGATGGCCTCGATTACACCATCGATCTTCTCAAAATCGGATTCCGTACACCAAAAACAGCCTCCGGCAAAAAAGGCTGTTTGGGTCTTTTCCGGTTTATCGGTTGTTTGTTTTTCTATTTTTCGATCCATACTTCTCACCGGGTAAAAACCGAGAAAGACCGTTGCCAATACGATGATCGCGATACTTGCAGTTTTCATAAAACACCTCCGTATACTATTTCACAGGTTGAGCGGTTCAGAGTTCAACGTTCCGGGTTCAGCCCCCCAAACAATTAACTCGTATTAACCTTGAACCTTGACCCTTTGACCCTGAACCTGAAAACGATCAGTTATCGACGTTCGGTCTACATAAAGACCCCGTCCGATATTTCCATGTACACATGATAAGACTGCGAATTAAAGATGGTGTAAAGAAAATGTAAAGATTAGGTAAAGATTTTCGGTGCGACGCTTTACAGTGAATAATCGCGTCAACCTGCCTACGACGGTGGCGTACGGCAATGTGTCTAAATGACGTGATCCTGTCGGGGTGGGTTTGTGGGAAGCTCGAACCAGATACGGATTTGATCGTTGACCAATTCGGCGCCGACCGATCCGCCGTGGGCTTCAACCAGTTCCTTGACAATGGCCAAACCGATACCGGCCCCACCATATTGCCGGGAACGGGATTTTTCCCCACGAA
>JAHEHB010000095.1 GCA_024644775.1 Deltaproteobacteria bacterium | reverse complement strand
AGGTTGTCGTTAACTGTGCCGGCGCATGGGCCGCCACAGTAGCCAAGACGGCCGGAGTGAATCTGCCAATCGATCCGGTCAAGCGACAGGTGTTTATCGTCGATCCGGCCGTAAAACCGGAAGGCCCGCTCCCTCTGACCTTCCTTCCCTCCGGTCTCTATTTTCGAACCGAAACGGGGGGTACGATTGTCATCGGAAAGTCAATGGAGAGTGATCCGGTGGGATTTAACCTGTCTTGGGATGAAAAGCGGTTTATGGAGATTTTGTGGCCGGAATTGGCCGAATTTGTCCCTTCATTCGATACGCTCAAACTCATGAGAGGATGGGGGGGACTGTACGCTGTGAATCGATTGGATGGAAATGCCATTCTCGGAGAGTGGCCGGAGGTTAAAGGATTGTTTCTGGCAAACGGTTTTTCCGGTCACGGGCTTCAACAGGCGCCAGCAGTGGGTCGATATCTTTCCGAATTGATTTTAGGACACAAACCAATGTTGGATCTTTCGATTTTTCACCCGAATCGGATTCTGGATAACAAGCCACTGAACGAAAGGGGATTGGTTTAGAGTCAGGGATTTTCCGGAAGGGATGAATTGGAACCTATTTTAGTGAAATCGGATTAAAATGATTCACCGCAGAGCCGCAGAGAATGCGGAGGAATTTGAAACTCTTATCTATTTGAGATTATAATCAGGGAGGTAAAAATTGGGGGCTCGTGTTCTTATTATCGGTGTCGGAGATGCAGGTCAAAAGATTTCTCACGGTCTGGCGCGATCCGGCAAGGTGGATCACCTGATCTTAGCTGGCCTGTGTCAGGGCCGCGGGCCTGCCATCGCAGGGATGCTGGATTCATGTTACGATTGCCATGTTGAATTTATTGAATTAGATGGTACACAACAACATAAAGTAGAACGGCTCTTGCGGACGAAAAAACCAGATCTGGTCGTGCAATCGGCTAGCCTGTTGAGCCCGTGGGCCATGTATGGCCGAACGGATGCAGTGACTCAGGCATTGTCCAAGGCTGGTTTAGGCGTACAGCTGCCTGCACAACTACCGGTTCTGACAACCGTAATGAAGGCGATTCGTGAAGTGAACTTCACAGGGCCGGTTGCCAACCTGTCGTTTCCGGACATGTCCCATGTGATTCTTGATCGTTTTGGTCTTGCGCCAACCATCGGGCTCGGTAACGTGAGCATGTCACATCTTCGGGTACGTGCGGCAATGCAAGCGAAGTTGATCCAAGCGGGTGGTTCCTATGGTCCTCTTCCGCTGATTCGTCTGATAAGCCATCATCATCAAGTTTACGGGGTTATGGAAGCAAAGGCTCCGAAAGACTCTGAGGAATGCTGCCGTGTCTATTTGGGTGAGGAAGGCCAACGAGCCGACGATTTGGCTTACCAGGGCTTTCCAATTACGCCCGGCATCGATTACAACATCATTACCGCGGCTGCGGCTTTGCCTGTTTTGTTGGCCCTGCTGCCCGGTGCCGAAACCCTGAGATTTTCTGCGCCGGGGCCAAAGGCATTGCCGGGTGGTTACCCAGTGGTGATCAGGGAGGAAACGGTTGAACTTGATCTGCCAAAAAACGTGGAACTCCAGGAGGTGGTTGATTTTCACTGGCGAATTTCCCGCCGCGATGGCATTGAAAGTGTGACCGACGACGGAACCGTTCTGTTTTCCGACAAAGCAAAGCAGGCCGTGGAGAACATTGATCCGGCGCTCTGTGAACCACTCAGTTTACATGAGTGCCTCTCCAGATATCGGCTTTTAATGAGTCACATAAATGCTTAGGCATTTAGGGTTCTGACTTGCCACTTTAGCTTTTTTTATATATAGAGTGACGACAGATCAGATTTTTTTATATACTTCACTATTTTATAAAAACTTCGACCACTTCCAGCAATTTACCGTCAGACCGAAATATTGAATGAGCCAGAGATTAATTGGTCTTCAATTCGGGAATTACATACTCGGGATGGAGCGATCTAAAGTTACTATCTAATGAAAGGAGGTGTGTTAAGGGAGATTTTCGTGAGCTCTATTTTGCGGAGACACAGGAAAAGGAAGATCCTGTGGTATTTAATCATATGGGAAAGGAGGCAATACGATGAGAAAATACACATTTATGACAGTTCTTACCATCCTGTTGGTTTTTGTTGTTAGCCTTGGTATGACCGGTGCTAAAGAACCTTTCAAAATCGGCGTCTTATGCCCGATCACCGGAACGCAGGCGGTAATGTCCGAGGATCTGATAACCGGATTTAAATTGGCTCAAGAGGAAATCAATGCAGCCGGTGGTATACTCGGCCGGCCTGTGGAATTGATTATCGAAGATACGGAAACACGACCTGCCCCCGGAATGGATGCTGCGAGAAAATTAATTGAGGTGGATAAAGTAAAGATCATATCAGGGGGATTCTCCAGTGGTGTGGCGTTGCCCATTGCCAAGTACTGCCAAGAAAGAGGTATTCTTGCCGTCATTCAACCCCCGACTTCTCCGCTTTTCCGCGGAGTGGGGGATATGATCTTTTTGACCAATGTTTTGGATAATTACAAAGGCAAGGTTATTGCCGATTTTGCTGTTGCGGACTCGGGAAAAAAGAAATTTGCTCTGATGTTCATGAACAACGCCTTTGGGATGGCCCTGAGAGAAGAGACAATTAACAATCTGAAGGCCCAAGGAGCTGAAATTGTCACGGATGTCGTTTATGAATTAAATAAAGTGGATTACAAAGCGGAACTTCAAAGATTATTTTCCAAGAAACCGGAAGCCGTCATCGCTACGTTTTATGCCAAAGAGGGGATGGTATCGGCCAAACAAGCCTATGAAATGGGTTTGCTTAACGTGGATCAAGTGCCCTGGTATGTACCTGAAATGGGTACAAGTTTTGCGTCCGGTTTAAAGGAAATCCCCCAGGTTGTTGAAGGTATCAAGGGTCTTGATCCCCTCGCACCAGGCTCTCTTTATTTTGAAAAATTTAAAAAGAAAATGGGACGCGATCCATTCACCGCTTACGCGGCAATGAACTACGATGCCTTAATTCTGATAGCGATGGCGGCCAATTTCGCCCAATCTGACGATCCTGCAAAGATTCGGGATAATCTGTGGAGAGTTGCCGACTGGTACAAAGGCCAATCCACCGGAGGGGACAAGCGGTTCGACAAAGATGGTATGCAGGGTTTCGGGCAATATCAACATGTGATTTTAAAAGGTGGAAAAATTGTACCGTATAAAAAATGAAAACCGCTCCGCTGAGCGGGAGTTGTCTTGATGGAAAAAAATGATGAAGTGACAGCATAATGGACCCCACCGATCCAACCTGGTCGGTGGGGTTTTAGTTTTTATGCAACGAAGGGTATTTTTCTGACCGGCAGCTCGTTTGGCATTGATCAAAATGTGAATGGCTTAAAATATGGAAATATCTCAGATACTTGCAAATAGTCTTATCAGAGGGGCAGAGCTGAGTCTATTGGCAATCGGTCTGACCATGGTTTTTGACATCTTGAAGTTCGCCAACTTTGCCCACCCGGATTATGCGGTATTGGGGGCTTTTTTTGCCTATGTATTTAATAAAATATTTGGCGTAAATTTGGTTCTATCGGTACTATTCGCTGCTTTTGTAACCGGATGGGTCGGCATTTTAATCGATCAGGCTATTTTCAAACGTCTGCGAATGATGGGGGCAAAGCCGGTGACATTGATGATTGCATCCATGGGTACCGCCATTGCCATGAGAAATCTAATGCGTCTGATCTGGTCCAGCCACACGAAAAGTTATACCCTACCGATAAGAAAGCCCCTCGTAATATTAGACGCCCGAATCACCCCTCTCCAAATAGTGATTATATTGTCGGGCTTGATCTCCATGCTTGCATTTCACCAGCTGTTGCACCGAACCACATTCGGTAAGGCGCTTCGCGCCATTTCCGACAATAGTGAGTTGGCCAGCGCGTGTGCGATTGACTCTGAGAAGATGATCAAATGGATGTGGTTCTTGGCCAGCGCATATGGTGTGGTGGGAGGATGCTTGATTGCCATGGAACATCTTCTTTATCCAAGACTGGGTTTTGATATCATTATTCCGGTCTTCTGCGCAGCTATATTGGGGGGAATTGGTAATCCGTATGGCGCCATGATAGGCGCTTTAACGCTGGCCCTTGCGGAAAACGTTATGTTAGCGCTCGATTTTAGTTTTATCATAAACTTGGGCGGCGTATTCAATGTGGACACACTTCAAATCAGTACGGGTTACAAGCCGGCGATTAGCTTCGTAATCTTAATCATTGTGCTGCTTTTCAGGCCAACCGGAATTTTGAGGAAAAAATAAAGTGACGGTAGTAAATTTCATCATATATCTGTTAACGATGATCGGAATATATGGCCTGCTGTCCATGAGCCTGAACTTTCAGGTGGGTTTCACCGGTCTAATCAATTTTGGCCAAGTCGCCTTTTTCTGTATCGGAGCCTATACCTCATCTCTTTTAGTTGTCAAGGCAGGGGCACCGATACTCGTCGGTTTCTTAGCCGGTATGGCGCTAAGCGGTGTCTTTGGTTATATTATGAGTATCCCCACCAAGTCTTTGAAGTCTGATTATTGGGCTATCGCTACGCTCGCCAGCGGAGAAATCGTTCGACTGGTTGCGCTTAATGAAGGTTGGCTGACCGCAGGGCCGTTCGGGGTGATGAGTATCCCACGACCTTTTTTAGGGCTTTTTCCAAAAGATGCTTACCCATTTTTCTACCTTATTTTCGTTGTTGTTTGCGTAATATGTGTTTACTTTTTCTTGTCTTTGCTTGCCGATTCGCCCTTCGGACGGAACCTTAAAGCCATTCGAGATGATGAAGAGTTGTGTCTGAGTTTGGGCAAGGATACGCAGAAAATAAAACTGCAGGCCATGGTGGTGGCTGGAATCGCTGCGGGTTTGGCCGGTTGCTTGTTTGCTTTCTACATCACATATATTTCTCCGGAGAATTTTCGGCCCATAGAGACTTTTCTGATGTGGGCCATGATCATTGTCGGTGGCAGGGGAAACCTTATGGGTGCCATTGTCGGTGCCGTTGTCATCCAATTGTTTAATGTTTCAACCAGATTCATCGGCAACTATGTTCCGTTTGGCTCTGATACCATGGCAGCTCTCAGAATGACGATTATCGGGGTTCTCATTATATTATTTCTTTTATATCGACCGGAGGGTCTGTTTAAGGAAAGAAAAAAAATCTACGAAGAATAGTTCAATACTTAGAGAGGAACGATTGTGTTATCGATCAGAAACCTTGTAAAAAGCTTTGGCAGCCTAAAGGCGTTGGATAACGTAACACTTGAGGTAGAAGACGATTCGATCGTAGGATTGATTGGACCCAACGGTTCAGGAAAGACGACGTTATTCAATGTCGTGTCGGGGTTTTACGAAAAAGATGGCGGAGCAATCTTTTTTCAGGGAGAACGAATAGACGGTCTGCCACCGGACAGGGTCGCTAAAAAGGGGCTGTGTCGAACATTTCAAGTGAGCAAGGCTCCTGAAAAATTGACGGTATTGGAAAATATGTTGCTGGCGGCCAAACATCAGCAAGGAGAAAACCCTTTAAATGCACTGTTCATGCGTTCCAGCGTGAAAAAATCAGAGAAAGCCAATCTAGATAAGGCTCTTGAATTATTGGAAATGTTGCAAATCAAACATCTAAAAAACAATTATGCTGGTGATTTGTCCGGAGGACAGAAAAAACTGCTCTCATTGGGTAGGGTGTTCATGTTGGAACCCGAAATGATCTTGCTGGATGAGCCTACTGCCGGTGTAAATCCGACGTTGACAGTCCAGTTGATGGAGACGATAAAGCAGCTCCAGCGGAAGGAAAATAAATCTTTTTTTATCATTGAGCACAGCATGAAGGTGATCAGTCATGTATGTGATAAGGTTTACGTTTTGAACTTCGGTCAAAAAATAGCCGAAGGGACTCCTGAGGAGATTCAGCAGAACGAAAAAGTACTGGAAGCCTATCTTAGTCGTGCATAAATAGTGCTTGTCCGAAAATGGCTATTTTTCCCAATTTCTGCGTCAGGCTCAAATTTTAATCCTCAAAATACTCAATGTATTCCTGTGGTTAAAATTTTCGCCTTCCTTGAACTTGGAAAAACTATCTCATTTTCGGAAGGGCACTAACTATTACGATCTCTGGAGATTTAATGGGAATGCCTTTGTTAGAGGTCAAAGATGTTGTTTCCGGTTACGGTCGAACCGATGTTTTGCATAGCGTTTCTATTAACATCGAACATGATGAAATCATAACAATTATCGGGCCCAACGGCGCTGGTAAATCAACCTTGTTCAAGACAATAATGGGGTATTTAATCCCTCGCACCGGGAAAATCGTGTTATCGGGTGAAGAGGTAACCCAATCAAAACCCAACAAAAAAGTGGAAAAAGGAATGGCCTATGTGCCTCAACTTGACAATACGTTTCCCTCTTTAACGATTCGGGAGAATCTGGAAATGGGTGGTTTTTCCAAAGATCGTGAAGCGATAGAAAGAGGAATAGAATTCGCCTACAGCACATTTCCCATCCTGAATGAAAGAAGAAATCAAAGGGCTCGCACCCTCAGCGGCGGACAAAGACAAATGCTGGCCATGAGCATGGCCCTCATGACTGAACCGGCACTGTTATTGTTAGATGAACCGTCGGCGGGTCTGGCCCCTAAAATCGCGGATGAAGTGTTCGATCAAATAAAAAGACTGCATTATAAGGGAATTGCCATTGTAATCATTGAGCAGGATGCACACCGGTCCTTGAGTATATCGGACCGAGGATATATACTGGCCATGGGCCAGAACCACTTTGACGGATCTGCTGACAAAATCCTGAACGATCCCCAAATTAGAGAGGCGTTTTTAGGCGGTTAGTTTTCAGTAGGTATTTATGCCAATACATCGTGCTGATGAAATCGTAAAAGAAACCATCACGTTGGCGGAAACCTGGCAAAATCGTGCCAATAATCTCCTGACCCATGAAGAAAAGGGCATCCAGGAACAGATGCGCCGCCTGGTGACCCATTCATCCGATAAAGTGGCACTCACCAAATTGATTGACCAAAGCTTTCGGTCTCATGATTCGGCTCGGGTAGCGGATCAGGTGAATCACGTTCTGAGAGAATATGGGGTGCCGGATTTCTTTTCGTCTGTCGAAAAGCTGCTGGTGCAGATGTTTATGGGGCTGGGCCGATATTTTCCAAGCCTTTCCATTCCGAAAATGATTGACAAAATGCGCCAGGACAGCAGCCGCGCCATCATCGCCGGAGAACCGGATGTTTTGCACGCGCATCTAAAAAAACGCCGGAGCCAGGGGATTCGGATGAACATCAATCATTTAGGAGAAGCGGTGTTGGGCGAGCAGGAAGCCCTGTCCCGTCTTCAAATGTACATTGAAGATTTAGAGAATCCTGAAATCGAATACATATCGGTAAAAATATCCACCCTATATTCCCAGATCAATTCCCTCGCATTCGATCACACCGTCGCAATTCTAAAGGATCGTTTATCCAGATTATATCGAACCGCCCGGGACCATTATTTTATTCGGAACGATGGCACGCGCGTGCAAAAATTTATCAATCTGGACATGGAAGAATATCGGGACCTGGAGATCACCACCGACGTCTTTCTACGCACGTTGGAGCAAGCGGAATTTCACAACCATACTGCCGGAATCGCGCTTCAGGCCTATCTTCCGGATTCCTGTAAAATCCAGCAAAACATAACGGACTGGGCCCGCAAACGGGTGAACAAAGGGGGCAACCCCATTATCATTCGCATCGTAAAGGGGGCCAACATGGAAATGGAGCTGGTTGAATCCGTCCTGAACGGTT
This sequence comes from Deltaproteobacteria bacterium, assembly GCA_024644775.1. The sequence continues at coordinate 6,637 of JAHEHB010000095.1, read as the reverse complement.
GGCCGTTAGCCCCCTATGATAACAAACTGGATGTGGATGCCAATTATAAGCGGATGATAGATTTCGGCATGCAGCCGGATAACATCGAGGCGGTACATCTCGGAGTGGCCTCTCACAATCTATTTGATCTGGCTTATGCCCACCAACTGGCCATGAAATACGGCGTTACCGATTATTTCTCTTTTGAAATGCTGGAGGGGATGGCTGACCATGTGCGACGTGCCATTCATGAGACGACCGGCAAGGTGCTTTTGTACGCGCCGGTTGCCACGAAAGATCAGTTCATCAATGCCATCGCCTACCTGATCCGTCGATTGGATGAAAACACGGCAACCGATAATTTCCTGCGGTATTCGTTTCACCTGAATACAGGCTCCGAGGAGTGGGCTTTTTTAAAGGACCAATTTATTGAATCCGTGCAGCATGTGGATAAACCCTGCACGCTCCCGCTTCGAACACAAAACCGGCTGACGGAAACGTTTTCTGAAGCAACCGGAACGTTTCACACCAATGAATTCAATAACGAACCGAATACGGATGGGTCGTTGACAGCCAATAGACGATGGATCGAGCAAATTCGGACAAAATGGAAAAAAACACAGCAGAATACACCCGAAGAGATTCCGCTGATGGTGGCCGGTAAAGAAATTTTTAACGGTCGACGAACGAAACCATGCATGGATTTATCGTTGTTTCACGAAGCCATCCCTATCGCCACCCATGCATTGGCCAATGCCAAAGATGTGGATCGAGCGGTGGCCAATGCAAACGCAGACCCGGACGGGTGGCGAGAGAAATCCCAGGCGGAATGCCATCAGATCCTTTCCCGCGTGGCAATGGAGCTGCGACGGGCCAGAGGGGATCTCATCGGGGCGGCAGCCGCAAACACCGGCAAAGTGTTTTCCGAGGCTGATGGTGAAGTTTCAGAAGCGATCGATTTTGCAGAGTTTTATCCGTTTTCCGTAAAAGCCTTTTCGGAAATGAAACACATAAAGAGCCGAGGCAAGGGTGTGGGGGTTGTCATATCACCATGGAATTTTCCCATCGCCATACCATGCGGCGGTATCGTATCTGCATTGGCAACGGGAAATACGGTGATCTTTAAACCCGCATCTTCTGCAGTGGTGGTGGCGTGGTATCTTTGCCAGTGTTTCTGGCGCGCCGGAGTTTCAAAAAATGCATTGCAGTTTCTTCCCTGCCCCGGTGCCCGAATCGGTTCAAAGCTTACCAGTCACCCTGATGTGGATTTTATCATTCTCACGGGTGGAACATCCACCGGGCTTCATATCTTAAAAGAACGCCCAAACGTCTTTCTCGCAGCAGAGACCGGTGGAAAGAATGCAACCATTGTAAGTGCCATGTCCGACAGGGATCAGGCCATAAAGCATGTAATCGACTCCGCATTCGGAAACTGCGGGCAAAAATGCTCGGCAACCTCGCTGCTGATCTTAGAAAAAGAAGTGTATGAAGATTCCCTCTTTAAAAAACAATTAGTCGATGCCGCAAAGAGTTGGGCGGTGGGCTCTGCCTGGGATTTTGAAAATAAAATGGGCCCCTTGATTCAACCGCCGTCCGGTGATCTGAAACAAGCGCTCACCGGGCTTTCACCCGGAGAATCCTGGGCATTAAAGCCGGAAAACATTAGTGACCATCCGTATTTGTGGACACCGGGTATCAAATGGGGGGTGTCCCCCGGTAGTATGACACATATGACCGAGTTCTTCGGGCCCCTGCTGGGGGTGATGCGGGCGGAGAATCTGGATCATGCCATTGAGCTGGTCAACCTGACCGGCTACGGCTTGACCTCAGGGTTTGAAAGCTTGGACGATCGGGAGCAAAAGCGCTGGAAAAAAGAAATAAACGCCGGCAATCTCTATATTAATCGAGGAACCACCGGTGCTGTTGTGCTGCGTCAGCCATTCGGCGGCATGGGAAAATCTTCGCTGGGAGCCGGTATTAAGGTTGGTTATTTTAACTATGTGACGCAATTTACGGAATTCGAAGATATGGCGCTGCCGCCGGCAGGTGCTATCCAGTCGGATCATCCACTGTTACAAATGGCAGCAGAATGGAAACAAAAAATAGATTGGGGGCAGCTATCACCCCATAAAGAAAATCTCAATAAAACGATCCGAGCCATCAGAAGTTATCTTTATTGGTATGAGCAGGAATTCTCAAGAGAAACAGATTATTTCCATCTTCGCGGCCAGGATAATACGGTTCGCTACCTGCCGGTTGGAACAGTAGTGGTGCGTCTGCATGCAACGGACACGTTGTTTGATACGCTGGCGAGAATCGCTGGGATCAAAATCTCCCGTTGCAAATCAATTATCAGTATTCCGGTCGATTTAAACAACGCGATTACCACATTTCTCGATACCAAAGAGGGCAAACAGATTGTGGGAAAAACTTCTGTATTATATCAGACCGATGACGATCTGATGGCGATGCTTCCCCACATTCAGCGTATTCGATACGCCGCCCCGGAACGCGTACCGATGGAATTATTTAAAGAAGCCGCCAAAACCGGGTTCTACATTGCCCGCACCCGGGTGCTCATGGAAGGCCGAATCGAACTGCTCCAGTATCTCCGGGAACAGAGTATCTGCAATAATTATCATCGGTATGGCAATTTAGGGGAAAGAGCCCTGTTTGAGACCGAAATTTGAATCAACACACACCGTCGATGAGATTTGTGGCCAGCAGATGATAGGTGTTCAAAAATTCGGAGCGCGTCGGTTCCAAAGATCGGGCGATTTCGTCGAGACGACGAAGTAACCGGATATATTCGTTTTCTGCCTCCTCTACGGATACGGCTGTAAACCGTATGGCTTCACCCGGTCCTATCTGCGCCAACCGGTGCAGGTCGGCGGTGATGACGGTGGCGATCTTGGGATAACCACCGGTGGTCTGGCGGTCCGCTAACAGAACGATGGGCTGTCGGTTTCCGGGTACTTGGACGCTACCGGCGGCAATCCCGTCAGAGACAATGTTGAAGTCACCGGCGTGTTTGATTTCCGGTCCCTCGAGACGGTAGCCCATTCGGTCACTCTGGCCGGTAACCCGATATTCGGCGGAAAGGAACGTGCGTTTCCCGGTCTCGGTGAAATAGTCTTCCTGGGGCCCCATGATAACCCGCAATGGTCCGTCGGTAAATGGCATGAGGGAAGGATCCAAGCACCGATCCCCGCCCGGAGGGGCCTTGGCGTTGCCCAAGGAGATTCGGCACCCGGCTTCGAGGGCCTTTCCGTTCAGACCGCCCAGCTCGAATCGAACATGGGTGGACAGGCTTCCCAAAACCGACGACAGGTCAAAGCCGCCGGCCACCGCCAGGTATCCTCGGATTCCCGATGTCGCGTACCCAATCGTGATCCGGGTTCCCCGACGCAGCGTGTAGCTTGTAAATGGAGGAACCGGTTCACCGTCGATGGCAACGGGAAAGCCGCCGCCCACGATGGCGATTCGGCAGCTGTCTGCTGCCACCTCGTAGGCTCCGCCCAATACGGTAAACTCCACGGCCGCCTCTCCCGGATCGTTCCCCACCAGCAGGTTGGCAACCTTCAGTGACACTTTGTCCATGGCACCGCAGTTTGAAACACCGTAACGGAGATATCCCCACCGACCCAGATCCTGGATAGTCGCAAACAAACCCGGATCGTGGACAATCAGGGAAGCGCTCATCCGATCACCTCGCATTCCGTTATGATGTCGCCCGCTTCAGCCATTGTATCCAGCCGTTGGTATTCTTTGTGGGAGATGGGCTCAAACCGGATCCGGTCTCCGGTCTGGAGAAGAAACGGTTGCCGGTGGGAAAGATCATAGGTTCGAACCGGCGTCTGGCCCAGCATGTGCCAGCCGCTGGGAACCGGCATGGTGGAAATGGCCGCCTGGATCCCTCCCAAAGACACGCTTCGGGCCGGGGTTAGGGTCCGGGGGTTGTCCCTGCGGGGCGTATGCAACGCTTCGGGCAGACCTCCCAAATAGGCGAAACCGGGCGCAAATCCGATCATGTAGACCCTGTATTCCGCCTCCGAATGGATCCGAATGACCTCATTGGTGGTCAGGTTGTGGACGCCGGCGACGAACTCAAGATCCATGCCGTGCTCACCGCCGTAGCAGACGGGGATCACCCAACGTCGTGACGTGACGACCCCTTGACCCGACCGGGGAAGGATACCGGACAAGCAAGCGATAAGTTCCCGGCACCGGATGCGCGCCGGGTCATAGATTACCTGCAGGGAGCGGTAGGTGGGAATGGTTTCCAGTACACCTTCAATGGCTGCTTCCGAAATGTTTTGTTCAAGCGCGACAACCGCCTCGTTCACACAGACATCCACAGCGTTTCCGAGTTCAACGGTCAGCGCGCTGTCTCCGGCGTGAAGAAAACGTGGCTGTCGGTAAAGCAGGGAATCCGAAATTCTATTTTCCGTCATGATCCTAAGGTCTTCGATTTACAAAGGCAGATTCTGGGCATCATCCGCGCAGGACAACATGTTCCGGCAGAAACATCACGATCTCAGGAAAGATGGCGATGAGCAGTGTAAAAAAGATCATGATAAAGAAAAACGGCAGGGCCGCCTTTGCGATCCGACCGATGCTCTCGCCCGTGAGCCCCTGTATAACAAATAGATTGAACCCGACCGGGGGGGTGACTTGGGCCATTTCAACCACTAGTACAACGAAAACCCCGAACCAGATGGGACTGTACCCCACCGAGGTGACCAGCGGCAGGGTGATGGAAAGCGTCATGACGATGCTGGACATCCCCTCCAGCACGCACCCCAGAACACCGTAAAAGACCACCAGAATACAAATCAGCCCGAACGGACCGAGGTTTAAAGCGCCGATCTGTTGCGCGACAAACCGTGGGATCCCGAGGAAACCCATGGCAGTCGACAGGAACACGGCACCGGCAATGATGAGCCCCACCATGCTAGTGGTGCGGGCCGCTCCCAACAACGCGGTTTTGAAGTTTCCCCAATTCAGGGAACGCTGCAGGGCTCCCACCAAAAAAGCGCCGAACACACCAACGGCGGCCGCCTCGGTGGGACTGGCAAAGCCGCCGTACATGGTGCCTAATACGGAGAGAATCAAGAACAACACCGGTCCCAGATGCTTCAGCGCCCGAAGGCGGTCCCCCCACGAGACCGCCTCTTCCCGCTGCCCGACGATGCCCGGTTTTAATTTTGACAAGATGCCCAGATACAGCATGTAGGAGCCGGACAGGCACAACCCTGGGATTACGCCGGCGATGAACAGTTTCAGAATCGATTCCTGTGCCAGTACGCCGTAGATGATCATGATGGTACTGGGCGGAATGAGGAACCCGAGAGTGCCGGCGCCGGCCAAGGACCCCATGGCAACGTCCTTGTCGTAGTTGCGGTTGAACAGTTCGGTAAGGGTAATACGCCCCACCGTGGCTGTGGTGGCGGCTGACGATCCTGAAATCGCGGCAAAGAGCGTGCAGCCCAGGATGTTGATGTGCAGAAGACGTCCCGGAAGCCATGTGGTCCAGGGGGACAGCCCATGGAATAGGGATGCGGACAGGCGTGTCCGATAGAGGATTTCAGCCATGAAGATAAACAACGGCAGCGCGAGCAGTTCGGTACTGGTCAGGGTGTTCCAGGTTACCTGCGCCAGAAGCTTTTCGGTGGGTAGGTTTTTAAAAATCATGAGCGGGAGAATGCCCACCCCGAAAAGACCCAGGCCGACCCAAACTCCGATGCCCAGAATGATGATGAGAAAAACGATAACGGAAGCAGCGGCAAGGTTCACGGCATTTACTCCGGAAGCTCGTCTTGGGATAGGGTCCGGTCGGGCGCGTCTCCGATCAGCAGTCGAACCAGACGGGCGAAAAGCTGGAGAGTCAACAGAAAGGCACCGAGTGTAATCACCGCTTGGGGCGGCCAGAGAAGTGTTTCACTGGGCAGAAATGTCCGCGCTCCCCGGATAAAGGATTGATAGGTAAAATCGGCCAATGCGTAGGTCACGAATCCGGCGATACACATGCCTGTCGCCGTTGCCATCACCTCCAGCGCGAATCGGATTTTTTCCGGCAGCGCTTCGGCCAAAAGGAACACCCGCACATGTCCCTTGACGAGGAGGGTAAAGGCGGCCGTCAGGAAAAAAACGGTCGCCATCAGGTATGAACTGTATTCCCAACTGAACACAAGACTAAAATTCAGATAGTTCCTGCAGACCACTTCGGTGAGCATCAGGATCGACATGGCGAGAAGACAGATGCCGCCGATGATGGCCGCTCCCCTGGAAATCGAGTCAATCGTGTCAACAATTCGTCGGATCATCACCACCTTGCCCGGGAAAATAAAAAAAGTAGCTTCCTCAGCAGTGCTGAGGAAGTTCGATGTTATGGATATTCGATCAAGTCACGATCACTTGCCGATATCAGCACGATATTTCTTGATGGTTTCCGCAGCAGCCGGACCCGCACTGGCGATGAATTCCTCCCACATTTTTTTGCCGACCGCCACAAGGTCTTTGCTCAAAACGGATGACGGTGAAGAGATTTTTACCCCGTTATCACCCAATGTCTTCAGCTTGACCGTATCCTCGTCTTTGCTGCTCTGCCAAAAGATCGGCTGTATCTCAGCGGCCAGTTTTTCGATGATTTGCTGAT
>JAHEHB010000442.1 GCA_024644775.1 Deltaproteobacteria bacterium | reverse complement strand
CGCATGATTTGAAACTCCGAACTCCAAGTTACAAATTGTACTCCCAACCGAACCGGCCATCTAATCGACCACAACATCTTGATTCCCGACGAAATCGAGTCCGCCGGTTGGTATGGCAAGTAACATGTAAGTTTTGCATGCACAAATAGCTTCAGTTTTTGTGATCTATCCTGCACCGAAGCATAATAACCTTGTCTTTCACACGGTGCTACCCCATGGTTCTATATGTAGGGTCGTTAACGACTAAAAAAGGAGGCATTAAATAAAACGAAAAATCATTAAGCAACTCATTATAACCATCGGGATGATGAGCCCCCACAAGTTTTCAACACCACCTTTTTCTTTTTCAAACAAGCCGTTTTGTGCAAAATAGGCAATATCGATAACGGTCAGGAAAAGCATCATCCCGCCGCAGACAAGGGTCATGGATTCACCGAGCGGATTACCGAGAGTTAACAGAACGGCTGAAATAATCATGAGAACAGACAAGACTGAATCAGGGTATACAAAGCATCTCTCATGCTCAATATAACCTGTTGGCAGCCACGGTTCATTGTGCTCTGTACGAAACCATGTGATCCAAAAACGTATGATCCCAATTGCCATTACGACTTGTGCCACGGCAACGATTTTCGGATTGATAAAATTCAACATTTTCCAATTCTCCTTTTTCTACCCATGACGCTTTAAGCTGCAGCATCCTTGGTGCTACTGAATCTTTGGGGGATGACATCCCTTCGGAATACATCCTCAAGGGTTTCTGCCCTGCGGATGATTTCCGCCTGGTTTCCGTTCACCAGCAGCGTCGCCGGACGCGGCAGTGCATTGAAATTACTGGCTGAGACTTCCTGGTAGGCGCCCATGTCCAACATGGCGATCAAATCTCCGGGATTCACATCCGGCACTTTCACTATGGGAAGTATTCGGTCGCCATAACAGGAATGCCCCACGATGTCGGCGACATATTCAGGTTTGTCGTCTGTTCGGTTGGCAAAGATAAAATGATTGAACTGATACTCGTACATGCCGCCGGCCAAGAAGAAATAGGTCGTATCGGTTAATACCCAGTTCCATGGCATAGGCTTTGTCTGCTGTTTGAATTTTTTAACGCTTGCCAGATGAATACCGGTATTGCCGTAAAGACAACGGCTAGGTTCGATCTGGAGAGCCACCCCCCGAGTGTCGATTCCCAAACGATTCAATTCCTGGTGCAGGGTGCCGGCAGCCGCCTTGCCGTATTCTTCCACAGTGGGTGCCATTTTTTGATTGGGCGTTTTGGTAAACATGGGTAGCAGTTTCCCCATAATCCAATACCGCAATCCGGGTTTGAGTAACCGCATAAACTGCATCAGCGGCCATGTCAGCCAGGTCTCGATGACATCATGCCGCAAGCCGAGCTTATTATGAGGGTCTCGGTAAATGGCATATCCGCCACCAATATCAATCTCCTGTGGGCGCCACCCCCCCCAGGCGGTGGACAGTTCTGCGATAAGCGTAGCATACGATTTCATTAACTCCCGCCAGTACCAGATGCCCGGATGATGCCGGCCCCCGTGAAAATGCAGGCCCACCAATTCCAAGTTCGACATCTGCAGTACTTTTTTTCCGAGTTCCGGCAGGTATTGAGCAGGTATTCCGGATTTGTATACTTGAATTCCAATGTCGATTGGGATTTTTTCCTGCGCAAAATCCGTCGGTTTGTGCAGGGTTGGAAAATTGGGCTTTACCCGAAATCGGACCTTGGCTTTTTTACCTAACCTTCCGGCCACGCGATCGATCAATTCCGGTTCATCCAAGTCTTCCACCGTTATTCTTACACCGCTGCGTATGCAAGTTTCAATGAGATCTTCCTGCTTTCCTCCGCCATTGACGGAAATGACATCCGGTTTGACGCCAGCTTCCAAAGCGGCATGTAATTCACCATAAGAGTATGTGTCGGCGCCCGCCCCTTCTTCGCTCAAAATTTTGCGTGTGGTTAATATCCAGTTCGCCTTGATGGCTGGCAGCACATCCACTCTGCCACCTGGCCAGTATGAAGAAAATGCGTCCTGAAAACGTCGAACATTTTTCCTGAGCTGACTCTCAGAAATCACGAACAGCGGTGATCCGAATTGCTTTACCAGCGCCACCGTGTCACATTCCTCAATAAACAGATGTCCGTTTCTCGTGCTAAGGCAATCGTCAATTTTTGTATTTTGTGTCATTCGATCTTCCTTTCAACTAATTGACAAATAAGTTTCTTTCTCTTTTAGGTATTTAATTCGATTTTGCTCTCCAATACGCTCCAGCCAAGGCAAAAGCCATGGTAGAATAGCAGGGAAAAAGCCCCCTAGTTTGCTGCTTACGCCTTCGTGTCCGGGAAGACAGACTTCCATCTTCTTTTTTTTAATGACCTTCCAGACCGCATTGGCCACGGCAACCGGGGCCAGCGGTTTTTGCAAGAAATTCAATGTTGATCCACCGCTTGTCGCCTCATGGTAAAGCATCGGCGTATCCACTGCCGATGGGCACACGCAGCCCACATGAATGCCATAGGGCTTTAGAGTCATATTCAGGGAGAGCATCAGACCGCGCAGGGCAAACTTGGATGCCGTGTAGCCTGGGCTGACCGCCAGGGGCAGAATCCCTGCCAGAGAAGCAACGGACACAATGGTTCCACTCCCGGCAGTTTGCATGTGCGGCAATACTTCTTTGATGCAAGACAATGCTGACATATAATTCAGTTCATGCTCTCGGCGTAATTTATCTATGCTGCAATCTGCGAAGGGCTGGGTGATAACCATGCCTGCATTATTGACAAGTACTTCAATATTGCCATTAATTGCCGCCACGCGGTTTATCATCTCACGGACTTTCGCAAGATCGGTAATGTCGGTAAGAAACGTGTGGTGTTCATCGCCGATCTCGCTTCGCAAGCTTTCCAGACCATCCGGATTAATATCCACAAGGGCGAGACAGTACCCTTTTTGGTCCAGACATTCTGCAATGGCCCTTCCGATGCCGCCGGCGGCACCGGTTATTATTGCCATGGGTTTTTGTGTGCCGAACAAGTGAGTCATCGGTAGCCTCCTTAATTCGATAGATAGAGAGAGTGTTCTCTCTTCAAAATAAACAAAAAAAATTAGCCCAAAAGTTGCCGAAAGGATCTCATGATGATGTCAATTTTTTGGTTCGTATTCAATCGATCGGAGCCGTTTCCAAAATATAGATGAAAACGCCGGTTATAATGCTCGGATACGCATGAAAAAGCGTATAGCATCAAGTGGTTATCGATAAAATAGGCGGCGGTCTCCGTAGAGATCCCCTCACGTACATCCCCCCTGGTGCGGGCCTCTTCAATCATTTTATGAAAAAACGCAAAAGACCACCCCTCAAAGATATCGGACAATTCTGAAGCAAACACATCCATACAAGGCGCCCCCAATTCCATATAGACAAGAAAATAGGCCCGATACGCTGATGTAAATGGCTCGACTGCTTCCAGTATTCGCTGCAGACGGTCCCAGATATCGAATTCACCTGCAGCCATTAGCTTGGCGGCGGATTCCAGAAGCACCATGGTCTGGTGGGCCACTGTAACAAAAAGCCCTTCTTTGTTTTCGAAATATTTATACAAAGCACCGTTTGATATGCCGGCCGCTTTGCAAATCTCGTTAATACCGGCCTGAAAATAACCCTTTTTCGCAAATACCCGTGCCGACGCATCCAGTATGGCGATTTGTTTGTTTTCCGGCAATTTTTCAAATGTACTGGTTTTCAATTCATATTCCTTTATAGAGAGAGCGTTCTCTCTCTATAAATATCGTTCTCCGTTTCTTGTCAAGAAAAAAACACAGGATTTTATAGAAAAAAGAGTCAGCGATAAAAAACAGTCACAGAAAGATGTGGTTTCAAGCCCTACCCGCCGAACCTTTATCAACATGATGTCCGACGTTCAGCAGTGTCGCGACGAAAGCGCCATCATGGATGCAGTCGTGCTTGTTTTGGGTTTGGATGAGGGACGGAGATACAAGGAGGTAAAACGATGATATCCAGTTGCTAAATGCAAATTTGTCGTGATCCTTGATAGTTAAACTCGATGGCAAGGTATCTGCCGTTTAGGGTATGCTTGATAAATTCAGTTTTTCAGAAGAAACCTGTACGAATCATAATAAGTTCAACGCCTCTCATCAAAACCAAACCCACAATATTTAACATATCTTAAATACTCAAAATTAAACTCGCTTTCCGAGTTTTAGGGCGATTATTTTTATGTTCAGCACGGTTTAGAATAGACCAATTCTTTATGCTGAACATGGAGCCGGCAGGAAGAAATCCAACGCGCATGTTATTGAATCTCAGCTTTTCACCATTGGAAATCGCCGTGTAATTCGATCCGGTAACATTGGCACTATTCACAACGGTCACCATTCCTGATCCAATCACCTTGAAATGAAGATTGTGATACACCATAATCCCAGTGTCTTCATCCAGGCCAATGCCTTTCGTGCATTGCCCGCATATCAGGAATTGAC
>JAHEHB010000441.1 GCA_024644775.1 Deltaproteobacteria bacterium | reverse complement strand
GAGTTCATCGTTGATTCTTGCATTTTCAATGGGTAACGCTACCATGCCTGCAATGGTACTTAATATGGAAACATCGGTCTGATCAAATTCACCTGCCACTTTGTTAACGGCACACAACACGCCGATAAACCGGTCTTGAATTCTCATGGGAACATCCAGCATATTCTTTGTCTCATATTCCGCTTGTTCATCAACCTGTTTAAAAAAATGGGGACTTTTGGCAGTATCCGGTACAATAACCGGTTGGCCGGTTCGATAAACATGCCCTGCAACACCCTTTTCAATGGGAAAACGGACTTCTTTGAATTTTTTGCCGGTCTCCGTATCGTCAAAAGCAGCGACGCGAAAAAAGAATTCCCTTTTTTTTATGTCGAGAAGAATAACCATCGCCCCCTTTACCGATAAAAGATTTTTTATCTCTTTTGCAATGAATTCCAATAGCGGTTCTAACGCGCGAAAACGAGGCAGTGCTTTAGAAATGCGGAAAAGAGCGGTGTTTGTTCTTTCTGCAAGGTTTGATCGGGTTATATCCCGCAAAATGACAATATGTCCAGCCGGTTCATCTTTCTCCTCGTAGAAAACGGCACCCTCCAACAGGATATCCAACACTCGGCCATCCTTGGTTAAGCGCTTGGTTTTTACGTCATGAACGACTTTGTCTTTGAGAAGACGCTGTGTGCCGAGACGGGTTTCTTCTTTTAAATTTTCCGGGATAAATGGGATGCGTTTTCCTTTCAGTTCCGAAAGTGACCACCCAAACACTTTCACAAAGGCAGGATTCACGTAGTAGACCCTACCATCTAAGTCGAACACGAAAACCGGATCCGGAAGAAAGTCGAGAAGTAAGCGGTATCTGTGTTCTGCCCGTTGGCCGGCATTGGACTGAGGACGTGAATTTTTTTCAAAGGAATTTTTATCGTTCTGTTTCCTATCCATTCGCTTATCGGAACTGTTTGGGTCTTTCATCCACTACCCGCAACGCCTTTCCTTCGCTGCGGGCGATAAACTTGGGTTCGACCACATTCACGTCAACACCGATCCCCATCATCCCTTTGATATGGCCCGCGATCTTCGCCTCTACTTCAAATCGTTTTTCAGAGCCGGCTTCATACACCTCTTTTTTGCCTTCAACCTGGATAGCGAGTTGGTCCAGGTATCCTTTTTTCCGAACCACAAGACGGTATTGGGGTTCCACCTCTTCGATGTCCAGCAAAAGTGATTCGACTTGGGAAGGAAAGACATTCACCCCACTGATTATCAGCATATCATCGGACCGACCGGTAACTTTGTCCATTTTGATCAGCGTTCTTCCGCATGAGCATGTTTCACGACGCAATCGGGTAATGTCCTTGCTGCGATACCGAATCATCGGCATGGCGCGGCGTTGCAACGATGTGAAAACGAGTTCTCCCATTTCGCCGAGCGGAAGCGGTTCCAGCGTGTTTGGATCTACAATTTCAGGTAGAAAATGATCTTCGTTGATGTGCAAACCATCCTGGGCTTCGCAGTCGAAGGATACTCCCGGACCGCAGATTTCTGTAAGACCATAGGCTTCCATGGCTTTGATTTCCATTCTCATCTCAATTTCCTGTCGCATCCCGACAGACCAGGGCTCTGCTCCAAATATACCGACACGAAGGGGTAGTGATTTAACATCGACCTTCATTTCTTCTGCCCGCTCCGCGATCGTCAGGGCATAGGAAGGTGTGCAGCACAGAACGGTTGATCCGAAATCCTTCATAAGGGTAATTTGGCGTTCCGTAAGCCCGGAACTTGTGGGTACTACGGCACAGCCGAGTTGCGCCGCACTCTGATGAAACCCCAAACCACCGGTAAACAATCCATAACCGTATGCATTTTGTACGATATCGTCACCCGTTACCCCCGCCCCCACTAAATTTCTAACCATACACTCGGTCCACTGGTCGAGATCTTGGGCGGTATAGGGGCCGGTGATAGGCTTTCCGGTCGTACCAGAAGAGGCATGAACCCGGACGACCTTTTTCAGAGGCACCGCACAAAGCTCAAAAGGATAATTATCTCTTAAATCGTCCTTGACGGTGAATGGGAGTTTTGAGACATCATCCACGCTTTTGATATCAGCCGTCCTAATTCCGATTTCCTTTAGCTTTTTTTTGTAAAAAGGCACTTTCTTTAAGATCCAGTCGACAGTTTCTTTAAGCTTTTCTAATTGGAATTTTTGGAGCTTTTCAACCGGCATCTTTTCATATTTATTGTTCCAGGCCATATTTTTCCTCCTTGTTTGTTCTACAGAATGAACAGGACCATCATGATTGCCCATATCCCGAAGATGACATCGGTGTCAATGGGTTGTTTGCCAAGAAATAGCCAGACATTTTTGAAATTTCTTTCAACTTTGAATCAAATGCGAGTGTTCAGGGGGTCAGTGTTCAGGAGAGATGATCCTCTATTTAGTGTCCGTCCAGGGATGAGAAAATTTTTGTAAGATCAAGGCGGGCGAGAATTTTAACCACAGGAATACATTGAGTATTTTGAGGATTAAAATTCGGAGCCCAACGCCGATATTGCGGAAATTAGCCATTTCTGGATGGGCACTATTTAACCCTGCTGTTGTTGGGTTTGATTCGCTGTGGCAAAGCCGAGATCGAATGCCTTCAGATTGGATTCTAAAAAGGCTTTTTTCGTTCGTGTACGGATGGCCTCCTTCACGTGTTCCGCTGTAAAAGGTAATTGCCCTGTTTGAGTGAGCGCTCCTAACAATACCATATTGACTGCCAATACATTACCCGCCTCTTTGGCTTTCGAAACTGCATTAAAGGCAATCAGGCGAGATGTTTTTTTCCGAATCAGCTCTTGAAGATTTCTAAGATTTGGATATTCTCCACGGCCGATTATTACTGTATATGGCGTCAAGGGAGACAAATTGGTGATCACTACGGTATTCGGGTTACATTTTTTTATGGCTCGCAGGGTCTCCGCCGGTTCAAATCCAACGAGTACATCCGCTTCTCCATCAGAAATAATCGTACTCATCGCATCTCCGAATACAATGGCAGACTCTACCACTCCGCCTCGTTGGGCCATACCATGGATTTCGCTCATTTTTACTTCAACATCTGCAAGCAGCGCAGCTTCACCCAAAACACTTGAGGCCAGAAGATTTCCTTGGCCGCCTACCGCTACAATGACTAATCGAATGGGTTTCATATCGTTGTTTCCTTATTCTTCACGCGTTTCGAGTTTCGTTTTGTGGATTCTCCAATATTGCCCACCTAAGCGTCTTTAATCCGCATAATCGCATTTTCGGGGCATATCTGTGCACAAACCGCACAACCTGTGCACAGGTGAGGATCAATCTTTACTTTCTCACCTTGAATATAAAAAGCAGGACAGGCTAACTCGTTGAGACAGTCCTTATGGTCTTTGCATTTCTCACTTACGTAAAACGGTCTCGAGCGCTTCTGTTTTAATCCTTTAGCATACAATACACAGGCTTCCCGGGAAATGATTACAGAAACCCCCTGATAGTTTATCGCTTCTTTAACGGTTTCAGTACTTTTTTTCACTTTATAGGGTTCAATTACTTGAACATACTTTACACCAATTGCTTTTACGACGTCTTCAATAGATACCTGACCGTAGCCACTATAATCCATTAATTCCATATTTACTCCCGGATGGGGTTGATGGCCGGTCATCGCGGTTGTCCCATTGTCTAAAATAACAAGCGTAAAATTATGGTTGTTAAAAACTGCATTCACCAACCCTGGAATTCCGGTATGAAAAAAAGTTGAATCCCCAATAAATGAGATAACTTTTTTATTCGTGATTTTAGAGAACCCACCTCCCGCTCCCACAGAAGAGCCCATACAAATTAAAAAATCGCCCACAGACAACGGGGGTAAAAACCCCAAGGTATAACAACCGATATCGGTTGGACAGATCGTATCGACCCCAGCAGCCGCTTTGTTTACTGCATAGAATGTTGCCCGATGTGAGCAGCCCGCACAGAGGGTTGGTGGACGTGCAGGAATTTCAGGAACATCCGATAGATCGAGTACGGGTGGTGAGTTGTACGATACCTCAAAGTAGTTGGCGATCACATTTCGGACAAGCCCAGGGTCAAACTCATAAAGCCGTGAAAAAAGACCTTCTCCTTTACCCTCAATAGGAAGCGTTTGTCCGTCTTCCTGGGCAAAGACTTTTACTGCCTCTTCCATGTATGGCTCTCCCTCTTCAACGACCAGCACTTTTTTTAATCCCTTCAGGAAATCCTGTATGAGTTGGCGCGGCATGGGGTGAGAAAAACCGATCCGAAGTAACTTCACCTTGTTTGCTAAATCAAGATCTTGGATGGCATCCCATACGTAATTGTAACTGACCCCGTTAGAGATTATTCCAATACTGCCTTTACCAGTCACTTGATTATACGGGGACTGTTCAGAGAGCCTTGTCGCCTTTTCAATATTTTCTAAAAGTTTCACATGAAGCTTTCTTGCCACGGCAGGTACCGGAACATAGCGGAACGGATCTTTT
>JAHEHB010000002.1:2739-42357 GCA_024644775.1 Deltaproteobacteria bacterium | reverse complement strand
CGTACCGGCACCGACTACGAAATAGGGTATTTTGTTTTTCCCCGACCAGTCGATGAGCATCATGAGTTTATGGATGGTTTCCGGTTCGATATAAACGTTAGCGGGTCCACCCACTCGCAATGACGTATGTTTGGACATCGGTTCGTTGAATTTGACCGATTCTCTAAAACGGCTTAACAGCCAATTTTTTGCCGATGCATCCAGAACCATACCTTTATTTCCGATTTACGATTTTACGACTTTCGAACGGTACCTTTTCGTACCCGCTATCAGTATTAAAATTTCGAAATGAGACACACCCGCAGCCTTAACAGGCAACCAATGGGCGGCAAGTCTTCTCATTGTCATTCACTCGCCCCTTCTTTCAGGATTTTTTCTCCCACCTTCCAGACATCCCCGGCCCCTAGGGTCAACAATATATCTCCCGGTCTTAGGGTGTTTTCTAACGCTGACACGGCCGATTCAAACCCTTCTTTGTAAATGACTTCCTTGTGGCCGTGTGCTTTGATCCCCTCGCATAAGTGTTGACTATCGATCCCGTCTATTTTCGCCTCACCCGCCGAATAAATAGGCAGCACATAGAGGAGATCCGATTGGTAAAACCCCCGGGTAAACTCATCAAAGAGTGCTTGGGTTCGTGTATATCGATGGGGTTGAAACACCACAACAATGCGGCAGTCCGGCCAGCTATCTTTGACAGCTTGCAACGTCGTTTTAATTTCTGTGGGATGATGCCCGTAGTCATCTACAATCGTCACCCCATTTACGGTTCCTTTGACCTCCATGCGGCGTTGTACGCCTTCCAGGGTTTCAAGCGCTGTCTTGATGATCGGAAACGGAATATTTAACTCTTTTCCCACGGCAATACTTGCCATTGCGTTGTAAACATTGTGCTCGCCCGGAAGATTCAGCCGTATCTCCCCCAGTTGTTTTCCGTGATGGTAGAGGTTAAATCGGCTTTTGAGGCCCTCAACCATCACATTTCTAGCTTGAAAATCCGCCTGCGAGGTCATGCCGTATGTCGTGAATCGTTTTTTAATCTTCGGGATGAGATCTTGAATCGGGTCATTATCTAAACACAGGACCGAAAGCCCGTAAAAGGGGACCCTATCGATAAAATCGAGAAATACATTTTTAATCGCGTCTAAATCATGATAATAATCCAAATGTTCTCGATCGATGTTGGTGACGACCGCTATGGTCGGAGAAATCTTAAGAAAAGAGCCGTCGCTCTCATCGGCCTCTGCAACGATAAAATCTCCTTCTCCGAGAAGGGCGTTGGCGTCAATACTCTTAAGCTTTCCGCCAATTACCACGGTGGGATCGAGCCCGCCTTTGCCCAAGACAGCAGCAATAATGGAGGTGGTCGACGTTTTTCCATGTGCGCCCGCAACAGCCACGCTATACTTTAAACGCATCAACTCGGCGAGCATCTCCGCCCTTGAAATCACCGGAACCGAGGAGTGGTTGGCAGCGATAATTTCAGGATTTTTAGGGTCGATGGCGGAAGAGACAACCACCACGTCTGCACCCTGAATCTGTTCGGCCGAATGACCGGAATAGACAAACCCGCTAAGTTGCCGCAGCCGTTCGGTGATATCGGATGTCTTTACATCCGAACCGGAGACCTTGTAGCCAAGGTTGATGAGCAACTCGGCAATGCCGCTCATGCCGATACCACCAATCCCCACAAAGTGTATGTGATACTTTTTAAAATACATATCTTTGATTTTTGATTAACAAATTGACGTCTCCAGAAACGATAAATCGAAAACCGAACTTCGAAAATCGAAAATTATCCATCTCCTTTAATCAACCGATAACAGTCCTCTGCAATGGCTTTCGCTGCTTCCGGTTTTCCAAGACCTTTCGCTTTTTCCGCCATCTGACAAAGTACGTCCGGATTGTCAGCATAGTAATCGATTCTTTCAGCCAAAAGATGGCCGTTGAGCGCTTCTTCCAGGATCACTTCCGCAGCCCCTGTTTTTTCCAGATGCCGGGCATTTAGCACCTGATGGTTATCGGCTGCAAAGGGAAACGGAATAAAAATCGCCGCCAGCCCCACAGCGGTCACCTCCGCTATTGTGGTGGCCCCAGCCCTGCAAATAACCATGTCTGTTTTTTGAAACAATGATGCCATGTCATTAAAAAATGCTTGAACGAAGAAGGAAACCGCCTGCTGTCGGTAACCGCCCGTTACCGTTTTTTCATCGGCGCTGCCGGTCTGATGAATAAAATGAAAACGATTTTTATCGCGTAGGTGTCCGAGCACTTCTATCATTGCAATATTAATACGATGCGCCCCTTGGCTGCCTCCAAGGACTAAAATGGTAAATGTCTTTTTCCCATGATCGCCAGAATCTCCAGAATCTATTGAATCTATAGATCGCTCTTTTCGGTCACACTGAACCAATTCCTTTCGAATAGGGTTTCCCATAAAGCGAACCTTGTCCTTGTTGAATTTCGTCTCTGTCGTATCAAAGGACACAAAGATCCGGTCGGCCAATGGCGCCAACATTCGGTTTGTAATACCGGGTAATATATTTTGTTCCTGAAGTACGATCTTACATCTCATCAACCAGGCGGCCGCAACCACCGGTGCCGCAGAATAGCCTCCGAGGCCCACCACAAGATGCGGATGAAACCGCCACAGGATATAAACCGATTTTAGAAACCCTATGGGCAATTTAGAAACGGACCGCAATTTCTGCCACCATGTATGTCCTTTTATTCCCTCGGCTGATATTCGTTTGTGTGGAAAACCATGTTCAGCCAGAACCGATGTTTCAATGGGCTTTCCCGTACCAATAAAGATCACCCGGGTGTTGGATTCTAGACTGATAAATTCCTGGGCAATCGCGATCCCCGGAAAAAGGTGACCCCCCGTTCCGCCACCGGCGAAGACAATACACATACCGCCTGATACGCTGTTTTGCATCATGTTGTCTTCTGTTCATTTAGAGCGAGTGGCGCCAATGTTCATAAGTATTCCAATGGATGCCATATTGATCAAAAGGGAGGTACCCCCGTAACTCAAAAATGGTAACGCGAGTCCTTTAGTGGGTAAAAGTCCCAGCGTGACTCCCATATTCACACACACCTGGAGTCCGATGGCCACCGTCAGCCCAAACCCGAGAAACGATCCATAGACATCACCGGCATTGCGCGCGATACAAATACCCCGCCATACAATTACTGCATATAGGCCCATAATGGCCATAACACCCAAGAGTCCGAGTTCTTCACCGATCACCGAAAAGATAAAATCCGTATGAGGCTCCGGTAGATAGAAGAGTTTCTGATAGCCTTTACCGATTCCCACTCCCCAAATTCCACCGGTACCGAAAGCCATCATGGAATGAATAATCTGGTACCCCTCATTGGAAGAATGCTGCCAGGGATCCAGAAAACTCATAAGGCGTTTGAAACGATATTCTGCAGTCATCATAAACGCATAGAGAAAGGGAATCAGCACCAACAACGACGCAATAAGGTGGTGCAAACGGGCGCCTCCCACAAACATCATTATCCATGTAATGGCACCCAGAATGACGACTGAACCAAAATCCGGTTGAAGAAGAATAAATACGCTCAACGTACCCAACACCAATACATGGGGCAAAAATCCGACATAGAAATCTTTGAGTTTTTCCCTCTTTTTGTCCAAGGAGTACGCCAGATAGACGATGAGCGCTAAGCGTGCCAATTCAGAGGGCTGGAAGGAAAACTCACCCAATCGAAGCCACCTCGATGAGCCGCCGGCGGAAACTCCCCAATTTGTAAACTGAACGGCGATAAGGCATCCCAATGCGATACCCAGTAGCGGATAGACGACAATTCGATGGAAACGATACGGAATGTGCCCATAAGACACCAATGCCAGCATACCGAGCAATGCAAAAACCGCTTGTTTCTTGAGGAAATGATATTCGGAGCCAAATTTTTTGAAGGCAAGGGCAGAACTTGCACTATAAACCATTACCACTCCAATTCCCACCAGCAGCAGGGTTGGAAACAACAGTTTCGCATCGTATGCGAGAATTTTACTTCCTTGAGTGGCTGCCGCCATGGGGTATCCTATCTTCTCCGGTTATAAACTATGAACGACTTTGCAGAAATCTTCGCCTCGTTCCTCGTAATTGCCATACTGATCGAAACTCGTACATCCAGGAGAAAGCAAAACCACCTCCCCCGGCGAAGCCGCCTCACGGGCACTGAGAATCGCGCGGTGCATAGTGGCAACCGTCTTTGTGTGCGTGACGTTCCCAAGAACGGCTTCGATGGTAGAAGCGGCTTCTCCCATAAGCACCAGTTTTTTTACATGCCTCTGAATGTGAGTTTTGAGTGCCTTAAAATTACCGCCTTTATCCCGACCGCCCATGATCAGGATCACGGGTTCTTTAAAGGCACATAATGCCTTTTTAACAGCGTCGATATTTGTCGCCTTGGAATCGTTGAAAAACCGAATCCGATGTTTTGTGGCAACATACTCCATCCGATGGGGCAGTCCGCGAAAGCGTTTTATCGCTGTCTGAATACCCCCCATATTGCCTTCGGCTGCCAGGGTGGCCAGGCTGGCGGCTGCGACGTTTTCCGCATTGTGATGCCCCCAAATCTTGACCATGGCGCGCTCGATATGTAGATCTTGCCGGGTACCCACGTGGCAAACGATTCTGTCTGCATCGATGGTGGCGCCTGCCTGTTTCATCGACGGGGCATTAAAAAACCATTTTCTGCTTCGAACGTTTTTGCTGATACGCATCACGTCGGCATCGGCGCCGTTTAAGACAGCCGTATCTGTCGTTTTTTGATTTTCAAATATCCGGCCCTTTGCATTTGCATATTCTTTGAAATCCGCATATCGGTCCAGATGATCTTCGGTGATATTCAGCAGAACACCGATTTTCGGCCGAAATGTCTCAATGGTATCGAGTTGAAAGCTGCTCACTTCAGCGACAATCATTTGGGCTTTTTCACCTTTTTCAACATAGCGAATTAACGGGGTGCCGATGTTTCCACCCACAAATACCGTAAAACCAGAGGCCTTGAGCATCTCCCCCAATAGCGTTGTGGTTGTCGTCTTACCGTTTGTGCCGGTTACCGCGATAATCGGTTCCCTGATAAATCGGGACGCCAGTTCGACTTCACCCAGTATGGGAATTCCTTTATCCCTTGCCCCCTGAAGCGACGGAAGAGAATCGGAAACCCCGGGACTCAATACAATCAGATCCGCTTCCGTAAAGGCTTTGGTTCGATGATCCCCGAACTCCAGCTGGATCCCCATGGCTTTGATTTCGGTTACGACATCCCCAAGTTCCGCTTTTGAAGCGGTATCTGTCACCGTTACGCATGCACCTCTTGTTTTTAAGAATCTTGCCGCCGCAAGTCCTGTGACACCGACTCCCACGACAAGAATATTTTTCTTTTCAAGCTCCATGCTCTGTGTTACGTATGACCCATTGCGGGTTGCGAGATGCCCTAGCCGGATCTATGGTGGTTAAAAGTTAATAAACGTTAAAGGCACTGACCGAATTTAGTGTTGGTTTAGCGTTCATAACGATAAATACTCGCAACCCGCAAGGGGTAACACGTAACCGTAGAATCCTGGGGCCTCACCCCCTTGCACCCTTCCTTGCACCTTGGTTATCTCAGTTTCAGCGTGCTCATGGATATCAGTGCCAATATGACGGCAATAATCCAAAATCGCACAATCACTTTCGGCTCCGGCCATCCCTTTAGCTCAAAGTGGTGATGAAGCGGCGCCATTTTAAAAATCCGGCGCCCATGGGTCATTTTAAAAAAGCCAACCTGAAAAATGACCGACAACGCCTCAACCACAAAGAGACCGCCCACCACAGCTAACAGGATTTCCTGCTTGGTGATGACCGCTACTGCACCCAGCGCGCCCCCCAAAGAAAGCGATCCGACATCTCCCATGAATACCTGTGCCGGATAGGTGTTAAACCAAAGAAAACCAAACCCGGCGCCTGCTATGGCGCCGCAAAAGACCGCGATCTCTCCGCTGCCTGCAACGTAGTTGATCTGCAAATAATTTGAGATTCTGACATGCCCGGCGATATAGGCGAAAATCATGTAAGTTGCTGCGACAATAATCGCGGGACCGACGGCAAGCCCATCCAGCCCATCGGTGAGGTTCACCGCATTGGAAGTTCCCACAATGACCAACGCAGCAAAAAGAACGTATCCCCAGCCGAGATCCGGTGAAATCTTTTTAAAAAACGGTATGGCCACCCGTGTGTCAAAATCGGGCCTCGCAAAAACAAAGATACCGGTCACGATTGCAAAGGCGAGTTGCAACAGTAGTTTTTTTCGCACCGTAAGCCCCTGGCTGCGTTTTTTTATTTGCATCAGGTAGTCATCGATAAAGCCGATGAGACCATAACCAACGGTGACAAACAGCGCGATCCAGACATACGCGTTTGTTAAAATCGTCCAAAGAAGCGTGGAGACGACGATGGCAAATAGAATTAACGCACCCCCCATCGTGGGGGTTCCCGCTTTTTGAAAATGTGACTCGGGTCCATCGTCTCTGACAAATTGACCGATTTGTAAATCTGCGAGTCTACGGATAACCCAGGGGCCCAGAATACAACAGATAAGAAAAGCGGTGATGCTTGCGTAGATTGTTCGGAACGTAATGTATCGGAATACATTGAAAACCGATATGGATGTGTGAAGTGGATATAAAAGATAGTAGACCATTTTTAAGTTCCGATATTATGTTTCGGGAGATATTTTCCGATTCCGAATGTCGTTTTTTCCCCAATCAACGAGCTTGTTTACAATCACCTCCATACCCATGGCTCGCGACCCCTTAACAAGGATCCAATCACCCGGTTGAAGCCATTGAACAAGGTCCTCGAAAATTTCATCCTTGGTTCCGATATGGATATGATGACGATCCAGACCGCCCGCCATCGCAGCCGACGCAACCGTATTTGCGAACGCGCCGGTGATATACACTCGAACAATATCGGAACCACCGATCAACCGACCGACATCTTTGTGCATGGATTCTGCATGGACACCCAATTCGAGCATATCACCCATGACTATAATACCCCGATTCCCCTTTTTAAGGATGCAGAGGGTTCGAATGGCTGCGTCCATGGAGGCAGGGTTGGCATTGTAAGCGTCGTTTACGATGTGGATACCGCTATCGATTTCCAATAGGGCCATGCGGCCTTCTACCGGTTGAAAACGCTCGAGCCCGGTTTTGATCTCAGCTGCTGACAGCCCAAGCAAATATCCCACCGTCGACGCCGCTAACGCGTTTGACACCATAAATTTTCCGGGAATCCCCATGTGAACAGGAACGGATTCCTTGGGCAGTATCAACCGAAAAGAAATTCCAACGCCCTCTTCGGTGAGGGCTTCAGCCCTGATCAACGCATCTTTGGACTGGCCGAACAGCACGGTTTTAAGAGAGGTATTTCGCGCCATCTTCAACACGCGTTTATCGTCTGCATTTAAAACAGCGGTTCCCTCTGGGTCCATTTTCTCGAGCAACTCGCCTTTGGCGCGCATCACCCCTTCGATGGAGCCGACACCTTCAAGATGCACGGGGCCGATATTGGTAATCACACCGATATTCGGTTTGCAGATTTCTGTCAGTCGTGCGATTTCGCCGAGATGATTCATACCGAGTTCGATAACTGCCCAATCATGATGCTGATTCAGTTCGAAAAGAGTTAACGGCAGCCCAATTTCATTGTTATAATTCTTTTTACTAGACAGCGTTTTATACCTTTGAGATACAATTGCCGCCATCATCTCTCGTGTGGTGGTCTTACCCGTCGATCCGGTGATTGCCACCACCGACGCACGAAAGCGCCTGCGATGAAAGGCAGCCATGGCGCCCAGAGCTCGGGTGGTATCTTCCACAGCAATACACGTCACATCCTGTTGACACCAATCAGAAAGCGGAAATTCCGCGCTTTTTTTCTTTTCAATCACCAAACCACGAACCCCCAAATTGACCGCATCTTCGACAAATCGATGAGCGTCATGCACCTCTCCGCGTATGGCAATAAACAGTGCATCGTGGCCGATATGGCGGGAATCGATGGAAATACCTGAAAAGGTGTGGTCTGTCTTCCCACACAGGCATTCCCCGCCGGTCGCCTCCAGAATATTTTCTATGGTCCACGTCATTGTCCGTCACGATCGCGCGCAGCAACAACCTAGGCGCTGTTTGCCACAGTTGTCGATGCTTCCCGTAAGGTATGGAGCATTTTTTCCGCTTCCCTTCGATCGTCAAATGGGAAGGTGTTTTTTCCAATAATTTGATATGTTTCATGCCCTTTCCCGGCAATGAGTATCGTATCACCCGGCTGAGACCCCAAAATCCCCAAAGCGATTGCTTTTCTTCGGTCGGGTTCAACCACATGACCCTTTGCCCGAAATCCAGCCTGCAGATCGACCGCTGTGTAAGCGTGAGGCGCGGTGCGAACCACACCTTCCCGAATCTGACGAATAATCTTTTCAGGCGACTCAGTTCTAGGATTGTCGGATGTAACAATTGCCAGATCAGATAGTCTACCGGCGATTTCTCCCATCAAGGGGCGTTTTTCTTGATCTCGATCCCCACCGCAGCCGAATATGCAGATGAGGCGGGCATGCTGTACCGATTTTAGGGCTCCGAGTACATTTTCCAGTGCATCCGGTGTATGTGCATAGTCCACAAATACGAACCGTTCGATACGATTGGGTATCCGTTCCAGACGCCCGGGAATCGCTCGAACGAACTCAATGCCCTCTTTTATCGTTTCCAGAGATAGATCCAGGGTGAGTCCGACGCCGGTTGCCCCTAAAATGTTTTCCACATTGTGTGCACCAACCAGTGACGACGCGAAATAAAAATCGCCGTTCGGTGTGTGAATCGTCCCCTCGGAACCATGAAGATCTTGATGCGCCGGTTCGGTCCATATGGGATGGTCGGGTGTTTCACCATACGTCACGCAAGGCACTTTCAGCTTTATAGATAACTGTTTACCCCTGTTGTCCGCCCCATTGATCACCGCGGACGCCCGTTTTTTTTTGGGCCCCGATACGAGATGGTCCGTAAACATGCGCTTCTTGCAGCGCCAGTAGGTGTCGATGTCACCATGAAAATCCAAATGATCCTGGCTCAAGTTTGTAAACACGCCCACATCCAGCCAGCAATCCGTAACCCGGAAAAGCTCGATGGCATGCGAGGATATTTCCAACACCACGTGGGTCACACCGGCCGCTTCCATTTCTGCAAGGATCCGATGAAGGTCTAAAGATTCAGGGGTGGTGACAGGGTTTGTAAAGGTTTGTCCCCCGTAACGATAATTGATGGTTCCGATGACCCCCACATTGAACCCCGCCTTTTGAAGGATACTTTCGCACAAATAAGCGGTGGTGGTTTTGCCGTTTGTTCCCGTAATACCGATAATACAGAGATTCTGTGCCGGGTTTCCATAAAACTTGGCGGCAAGCATTGAGAGTACCTTTCTGGTATTTTCCACCGCTATGATCGGTGCATCTTTTTGTACGGGTTTTTCAGCAATGATTGCGGCGGCTCCCCGGTTCAGTGCGTCATCGATATAATCATGTCCATCAGCTGAAAGACCGGAAATGGCCACAAATAGCCCCCCCGGCTCAACGTCCTGAGCTCTGTAGTGAATAGAGCCGATTTCAATCTCAAGATCTCCGGCGCAATTTGACCGTTCCGCCGTCCCGCCATCTGTGGTTCGAGAAACGAATGCTACAGGAACCGTTTTTAATAATTCAGATAGTCTCACACCGTCACCCTACTGATGAATTCTCTCTGGCAACACTCAGCCTTTCTGTTGTCTTTACGGGCGGTATGTTCAAGTAGTTGAGGGTTTCATGGGCGATTTTTCTGAATGCAGGACCGGCAACAATACCGCCATAGTGCTGTCCTTTGGGTTCATTCACCGCAACCAAAACGGTAACTGCCGGTTTCTCTGCCGGTGCAAACCCAACAAACGAGGCAATATATTTGCCTCTTGCGTAAGTGCCGCTCGAATCCGTTTTTTGGGCGGTACCGGTTTTACCGCACACCGTATACCCGTCCAGCGCCGCTTTGACGCCGGTACCTCCTTGTGTGATGACCGTTTGCATAATGCGGTTTAATGTTCCCGCGGTTTGAGAGGACATCACCCGTCTTACTTTCTGTGGTGCGACTCGCCTGACGGTCTGCCCGTTCGCACTGACTACGGAGTCGACCACATAGGGTTTCATGAGTATCCCTTGATTGGCAATGGCCGAAGTTGCAGCAGTGAGTTGAATGGCCGATACGGAGATGCCCTGGCCGAAAGAGATGGCACCGGCATCGATTTTCGACCAGTCTTTATAGGAGATCAGCATTCCATTGGTTTCTCCGGGGGCGTCAATCCTGGTTTTCGATCCGAATCCAAATGATTTCAGCGTTGTGAAGTGATATTTACGCCCGATCATTTCACCCACTTTCACCGCACCGATATTGCTTGAAAATTTGACAATTTGCTGCAGCGAAAGCCACCCATGGGAATGGACGTCATGAACCACGTTTCTACCGATTTTATAGGCACCATTTTCGCAAAAAAAGATCGTGCGGGGGGACACCAGACCCGATTCCAGGGCTGCGGCTGCACTGAATATCTTCATGGTGGATCCCGGTTCGAATGGATCCGTAATCGCCCTATTTCGCCAGGTTTCTTTGTTGAAGTTTCTGTAGGCGTTGGGATTAAACGTGGGGTAATGAGCCAGTGCGAGGATCGCTCCGGTTTTCGGTGCCATGACAATTACAAGTCCAGATTCGGCAGCATACTGCTTGACGGTTTCCTCCAGCGTTGTCTCTGCGATATACTGAATGGTGCTGTCGATCGTAAGAATCAGATTGTTTCCACTAAAGGTGGAAGCCGCCTTTTTCTCGGTATCAAACCCACGACCCAGGGCGTCTCTTAGAACTGTTTGCTCAACGGCCGCACCTTGGAGGTACGAATCATAATAGAACTCAATACCCTCGAGGCCGTGTCCATCAACGCCCGTAAAGCCCAGTACTTGAGCGGCAAGTGTTTTGTTCGGATAAAACCGGCTGGTTTCTTCTATAAACCCGATACCGTTTAGGTTTAAAATTTTTACCCTTTTTGTCTCTTTTGGGCTGGCCTTTCGTTTTAACCATACAAAGGTTTTATCGGAAGTAATCTGTTTATAGACGGTTCTTTTTTTTCGATTGAGCGCTTTTGCGAGACCGATTGCTGCGGTTTTCGGATTTTGAATTTGCCCGGGAAAAGCCGCGATGGACTTGACATCGATACTGACAGCCATTGCCCGTCGATTTGCATCATATATGACACCCCGTTTTCCACGGGCGACAACCAATTTTTCAATTTGGCTGGTAGCTCGTTGGGCCAGCCACGCACTGCGATACGTCTGAAGATATATGACCTTTGCGGCAATGATGGCAAAAAAGATACTAAACGTTAAGCCAACAAGCAGCGTGCGAACACGTATGGATTTTGGTATTTTTTTCATCGAATGGTAATGATTTGCTCCGATGTTGGTAAAACCAGGTTTAAGCGTTCTTTTGCAATCCTTGCAATCCGCTCCGGTGACTTCAACCGTTGCAACTCAATTCTCAATTTCTTCTTCACCGCGATGAGTTCCACCTGTCTGTTGGCCTCGGCGGAAATCTCATACCCGGTTCGTATGCATTGCACCCTGCACCAGGTATAAACCAGCAATTCGGCAATAAAGAGACACGTCAATACGATCCACACGCCCATCAACTTGATGCTCTGGATGTTTTTAGATGCTTTTTTCTTCACTTTTAGACCCCTTCAAAACCATCGACCCAGGCCGTGTCTTGTGTAAATCGGTCCTGTGAAATGGACCGCCAAATGGCTTAAGTCGTCTTTCAAGTCGTGACACCGATATGACTGAAGAACAACCGCAGAGACCGAGAGGGCACAGAGCACTTTTCTCTTATCCGATCGGGAGGCAGCGACCGGACAGGAGCATTGGATGTTTTTTTCATTTTCCGCTCATAGTTTTATCAGTTGTTGTGTTCTGACCAATGCCGCAAAGATCCAAACGCGTCGCTCAGGGGTCTACTTAGCATTTCCGGTTTCTGCTGTTTAGATCTTTTACTCGACTCATACTCTGTGCCCTCTCTGTTTCTGCGATTCTGTTTCCAAAAGAAAACCGCCGGTGTTTATCGTTTTTCCGCCGCTCGAAGCCGTGCGGTTCTGGCTCGGGGGTTTTGCTCGATCTCTTCTTTTCCGGGCCGAATGGGCTTCCGGGTTAAATTCACCACGACGGCCTTGCCGTCACAAACACATGTTGGAAATTCCGGAGGACAGCGACAGCCCTTTTCCATTGATCGAATGTGTTGTTTGACGATGCGGTCTTCAAGTGAGTGATACGATAACGCACAAAGACGCCCGGTCGGTTTCAGCAGATCCACTGCGGTGGCCATGAACTGCTCAAGCCGCTCGAGTTCTTTGTTAACCGCAATTCTAAGTGACATGAACACTCGTGTCGCCGGATGAATCCGCTGGCCGTATTGTGCCTTCCTGGGGACAGCATCGCGCACGAGCTCAACCAATTCGGCGCTGGTACGAATTCTTTTGTGGGGTCTTGTTGACACGATCTTTCGCGCGATCTGACTTGCCCGGCGCTCCTCCCCATACTCCCGAAAAATGTTTTTTAGATCTTCTCGAGTCAGGCGGTTGATGATATCTTCGGCCGTTGTCGTCGATTCAGTATTCATCCGCATATCGAGTCGTTCATCTTTATCAAAACTGAATCCTCGCCCACTGTATTTCAGTTGATGTAACGACACCCCAAGATCGAGTAACATGCCGTCTACTGCATCAACCCGTTTCTGTGACAGGGCTTCCGAAACCTGAACGAAATTTCCGTGAAACAAGTGCAGGTTTGACGCATACGGCTTTAAAATTTCTCTCGCGTTTTCAATAGCATCCTTGTCTTGATCGATGCCGATAAGAAGACCGCCTGGAATGATCTGTTCGAGTATCCTCTTGGCGTGTCCCGCACCGCCGAGGGTACAATCGACAACGACGTTTCCCGGCCTGCAATTAAGATAATACAGTACCTCACGAACCATCGCCGGAACATGATTATACGGCATTGACTTATAGCCCTAATTCCGCGATTTCGTTTCTCATCTCCTCAGTTTCCAGGTCTTGTGCCATGAGCTGATTCTCATTTTCCCAACGATCTCTCGACCAGATTTCAAAGTGATCTAAAACACCGGCCAGAACAATCTCCTTGTCAAGTTGTGCGTACTGTCTTAAAGTAGGGGGGATCAGAATTCGGTCTTGCTTATCGAGGGTGCATTCTGCCGCACTACCGATAAACAGCCTCCGAAATCGACGCAATCGATCGCTTTTTTTGGAAAGGGAAAGGATGCGATTTTCGATGTCAGCCCACGCTTGATGAGTATAGGAGACGAGGCAATGATCCATGCGCGAAACCATGAGGCCATCCGATGCGCTGGCAGTGACAATTTCTCGCCATCGTGCCGGAATGATCACACGACCTTTTGAATCGATGGTATGAAAGGAGCTGCTTCGAAAATACATTATCCCCCACAAATAACCACTTTACTCCACTGTCGGGGCATAAGAATATATTTTTACGTGAAAGTCAAGAAAAAAATCCACTTTGGTCCAATTTCTTTTAATGATTAAAAACTGTTAACCGTGAAAGGAGTGATTTTCGCACGCCGTTTTCTCGGCGAATCGATGTAAAACGCGTACCGGATGATCACGCCGGTAGCGGGGTTGAGGGCAAACACCCTTAAAGCCCCGTGAGCTTGACACCTATCCGGAGGAGTTGATATTTAGCCAAAAAGTATTTAAAGGAGAGTTTGTCGATTATGAAAGTAAAGCAATTTCATTATGCTTCGGACAATTTAGGTTATCTTATATACGGGGAAAAGGATGCCGTTGCCATCGACGGCGGGGCGCCGGATGATATACTTTCATTTATTGATCAGAATCATCTTGCGCTAAAATGGGTGACGAACACACACGGCCATGGCGATCATACCACCGGCACACAGCAACTGGTCAAGGCGTCAAGAGCCGATTATCTGAACCACAAGCGCTTTCGGGAGGGAGACGAAATCGAACTTGAAAAACAAAAGATAACCCTCTACCTCACCCCGGGTCATACCGCCGATTCTGTTACGTTTCATTTGGAAAACATCATCATTACCGGGGATACGTTATTTAACGGCACAGTGGGTAATTGTTTTTCCGGAGACCTGAAAAGCTTCTATCAGTCCGTAAAGAAACTTATGGCGCTGCCGGATCGCACCATTGTCTACGCCGGTCATGATTATATAACGGACGCCATGGCCGTGGCGAAACGCATCGAGCCGGACAATCCGGATATCGATCGATTTTTGGAAAAATATAACCCGGGTCATATCCGGTCCACCCTGGAAGACGAACGAAAAATAAATCCGTATATCCGTTTTAATGAAAAGAATGTTATTGCGTTTTTAGAAAAAAAGGGACTTCCCGTAGAAACCGAATACAACCGGTGGGAATCGATTATGGCGATTGATTAGCGGTGGTAAAGATTTTTTACCACAACGTTTACGAAGAAAAAAATAAGAAAGCCATCAAATGAGAAGAAAAGAAAAAGAGATTACCAAAAAACCCGAAATTGAGACTGTTATTGGAAAAGCAACCGTCTGTCGGTTGGCAATGGTAGATGACGATCGTCCGTATATCGTCCCCTTGTGCTTTGGATATGCCGACGATGTGCTTTATTTTCATGCAGCCAAAGAAGGCAAAAAACTGGATATCATAAAAAAGAACAATCGGGTCTGTTTTGAGTTTGACATCGCACAAGGGATTATGGACAAAGGGAAAAACGCCTGTGAATGGGGCATGAAATATCAGAGTGTGATTGGTTTCGGCAAGGCGTTTGTCATGGAAGATTCAGTATCCAAGCGTCAAGCACTTGACATTATCATGCGGCAATACACCGAAGGAGACTTTGAGTATCACGAATCAAAGATAGAGAAAACGGTGATTATAAAGGTAGAAATTGAAAGTATGACAGGAAAGCAATCGGTATAAATGAAAAATGAGGACTCACCCGCTGAAACGGCAATGGCACTTGCAAAAAAATTTTTCACCGGATCCCGAGGCAGCCATGATTGGGAGCATACGATCCGGGTATATAAGTTATGCGAACGCATCGGAGCGGCAGAAAAAGTTGACATGACGGTTCTTACAATTGCCGCTTATCTGCACGATATCGGTCGGTCTCACCAGGATCGACAAAACGGGGCGGTGTGCCACGCTCAGCAGGGCGCCCGGGTGGCATGCGCCGTTATCAAAGATCTTCCCCTCTTAAAACCGCAAAAAGAAAATATCATCCATTGTATTCGATCCCATCGCTTTCGCGGAAGTCATCCCCCTGAAACCGAGGAAGCCAAGGTTTTATTCGATGCGGACAAGCTGGATGCCATTGGCGCAGTGGGAATCGCACGGGCGTTTCTTTTTGCCGGAGAAGTGGGGGCAAGACTTCATAATCCTGATGTTCGAGTCGAGGATACCCAGTCCTATACGGTTGATGATACCGGATACCGGGAATACAAGGTAAAACTATGTAAAATCAAGGATCGAATGCTCACCAAGGAGGGGAAAAAAATTGCGGAATCGCGCCATACGTTTATGGAGAAATTTTTTGACCAGTTTTTAAAGGAATATGAAGGAAAAGACGAGTGGAGATTTATAGATGAACATTGTAGAAAAAATCGACGACCCGATCGACGTAAGACATGTATTGATCAGCGTTTCAGACAAAAGCGGTTTGCAAAGATTCGTTACTGAGTTGATTCATGTCAATCCAGAAATAAAAATATTTTCAACCGGTGGTACATACAATCGGATTCAAGAGATCTTAGGTAGTAATGCCGGTACCTCCCTCACCCAAGTATCTGAATATACCGGACAACCGGAAACTCAAGGGGGATTGGTCAAGACCCTGGATTTTAAGATTTATCTGGGACTACTGACTGAAACATACAATAGTGCCCATCAGGAAGATCTCAAGCGCACGAGCGCTGTCCCTATCGACATGGTGGTGGTCAATCTGTATCCCTTTCAGCAAACCATTGAAAGACAGGGGGTAACGGTAGAAGAGGCCCGGGCCAATATCGATATCGGTGGGCCTTGTATGATTCGGGCTTCAGCGAAAAATTACATTCGTGTTGCCTCGGTGGTAGATCCCTCTGACTATGAGACAGTGACAACTGAGCTGCGATCAAACAATGGTGCCACCTCCCTGAAGCTTCGATTTTCCCTTGCCCGGAAAGCTTTTGAACATACCGCCTGCTACGATCGTGCCATTTCGGATTACCTGGCTCAGAGAAGCATCGATGAAATAAGACAATGTTATACGCTTTGTGAATGCTAAATATTTGGAGATAAATATGGTAGACGATCTTAAAAAAATGTATAAAACCATCATCGACGATCATTTTCCTCCAAAAATGGAAATCAGCTTTCTTCATTCGGACGAACGCCAGACTTTATATTACGAAAAAGTCCTTTGGCGTATTGGTGACGTGGAAAAGGGCCTTCGATATGGTGAAAACCCTGGGCAGGAAGCGGCGCTTTATCGTCTGGTAAACGGCAACTTGGTTCTGGGGGAAGCAGAAACCATTCAGCCGGGCCATTATTTGGCATCCGACGTTGAATTACTGCAGTCCGGCAAGCATCCTGGAAAGACGAATCTCACCGATGCAGATAACGCGCTGAACATTTTAAGATATTTCCATAATCGCCCCACTGTTGTAATTGTTAAACACAACAACCCCTGTGGCGTGGCCCGGGGGATTTTCTTGGAAGATGCCTACCAAAAAGCCTACATGGCGGATCGGGTGGCGGCATTCGGTGGGTGTATCGCCGTAAATCGCCCCCTCGATAAAGCCACCGCTGAGGCCATATCCGGGCAATATGCCGAAGTGGTTGTCGCACCGGAATTCGAAGAAGGGGTGGAAGATATCTTATCGAAACGTAAAAACTTACGCGTTATCCGAATCGGAAATATCGAACGCTTGCAAACGTTCGTGGGAAAACGATGTGTGGATTTTAAAAGCCTTATGGACGGGGGGATTATCGCCCAGTGGTCTTATGTGCCGCTTGCACGCCGAAAAGAAGATCTACGGTTGGCCGAATGTTACCACAAGGGTACTCACTATCACATCCAGCGGGAACCCACTGCGCAAGAATATGAGGATATGCTATTTGGCTGGCTGGTTGAATCCGGAATTACCTCAAATTCGGTGATATATGTAAAAGATCAAGCGACGGTTGGCATCGGTACCGGCGAGCAGGACCGGGTCGGTGTGGCCGAAATCGCCCGGGACAAGGCCTACCGGAAGCTTGCTGATCGATACTGCTATGAAATGCATGGAATTTCTTATAACGACTTAAAGGATAACGATAAAAAGATGGAGATCGATGCAAAAGTCGCCGATGAAAAAGGCGGACTCACTGGCGCTGCCATGGTCAGTGATGCGTTCTTTCCCTTTAGAGACGGAATTGATGTGGGAATCCGTGAAGGGATTTCCGCCGTTATCCAACCGGGTGGCTCTGAAAACGATTACCAGTCCATCGAAGCATGCAACGAAAACGGGGTAACCATGGTCTATACCGGAGAGCGAAGCTTCAAGCACTAAAGGGCTCGTTCAAAAACATTGAAAATCATCGATATCCCCACAGAGCAAACCACCGCAGCCACCGATGCCATATTGGCGATATTTGCCATCGGCACCATTGTGTATCTGAACCGTGTTGGCATGCAGGATCTATGGAAGGTGAAGATCTGGTGCTGGATGTTTGTGTTCATCGCCATCGCCGCTTCATTGGGTACCATCGTCCATGGGTTTGTGATATCCAGTCGGGTAAAATTTTTTCTGTGGCAGCCTTTGGCTTTGTCATTGGCGTTTAGCGTCGGACTGCTGGCCGTCGGTGTTGCTTACGATGTCTGGGGAGTCAATGCGGCGCGACGATTACTGCCTATCATGTTAATTTCGATGGTCATATTATATTCGTTGGCAAGACTTGTAGACGGCGGTATACTGATAAGCGTTATTTTGGTTACACTTATTTTGCTCTTTTCTTTGGGTGGCTATATCTCGCTGGCAGTATGCGGACAGCTTGAAGGTTCAGGGTTCATGACCGCCGGTCTCTTTGTTACAATCATCGCAGGTATCATTCAAGCGAGCCGAACGGTCTTTTTTAAACTTGTCTGGTTTAGAAATATCTGGGAATTTGATCATAACGGCGTTTTTCATCTCGTTCAGCTACTTGCCCTTTTTTTAATAGCCTTAGGTCTTCGGAAATCTTTTCTGTGAATATGAAACATCATTTTTTATTCGATATGTTCTTTTTTAGAACCCGCCGAGTATCTTTCGGTGGATAATAGGTTAAACCCTTTCTCCATGAAGTTAAATCGAATACGCTCCCTTCAATAATAAATTCATCAATACGTTTAAAATACTCATCTAACCAATTTTCGTGTCGCCATTTATAGTAAAAAAATGTTCGTTCCCGGGTTTCATTGGGATCAATTTCAAACATAGAACGGCCACTAAATTGTTCTTTTAAATTTAGAATCGAACTTATCGTTGCCGGTAAATCAGTCAACATGGTCTGAGCGGTTGATATCCTTAAAGGACCCTTACTGAATGGCGGTTTAATGACCATTAATGGCAGTGCGGAACCGACTACAGCGGCAAATCTATCGCTGCCGATAGTAAATCCTTTTACTTTCTTGTTCATATTTTTTAATTTTACCTTTAAACCACCACCCGTATCTGCCATGAGAACTATCAATGAAGAATCATAAATACCTCTCGACTTTAGTTTAAATAAAATCTTTATGATATGCTCAAGACTGCATCTGCTTTGATTTTTTCTGTTTTCCTTAGTAGTTTTAAGTGGTTTTCCTGCATACTTACAATCCCTAGTTACGACCATGGGGGCATGTGTAGTCGCTAAATGGAAAAACTTAAATACGGATTTAGTCCTGGTAACCGTTAGATTATTATTTAGATCCGCCAAAAATGCTTCATGAGCAAAATACCGAAATGTTATTGGGCCTATTTTATCTTTACGGGATAATACTCCGGTAAACAATAAACGCTGCATTAACCATGTTCGATCGTTGTATATATATTTTTTGAAAATATGAGGAACGTGCCTAAACAAGACGAGATCAATCATCAAAGCAGCGCTTGCCTGCGTAAAATGTTCTTTATTAACACCGTATGGAACAGGAATCTGGTATATTACCGAAGAGGGATCCGGTGCTAAATTCATTGAGATGGGCGCCAGATCTACATCATAACCCATTTTATACAAAACAGTAGAAATAGTCTTGCCTTTCATGATAGTATTCAAAAACGTGGGCATTGGCATATCATTTTTGTAATTTTTCCCACTAAAAATAGCGGGGACGGTCATGTACGTCGTAGGAAACGAACCGGTAGTTTCTTTAAAAAAAGTGAATCCTTCGAATATGTTAGAATAATAATCAAAATCATCATTAATAATGTATTGAAAATAATCTGATTGGAATGCATCTAAGAGAAATATGATTACATTCTGTTTTGAAGAAAATTGATAAAGTTCTTGAGGCATGGGCTTAGAGAATGAAATTTTATCTTTTTCTTGCCAAGTCTCCGGTTTTTGGCCACTTGTAACACCTAAGAAAACCGATTGTAATAAAAGCATTACGATGCTTATAAATGCAGTTATTCTATAAATTTGCTCAAAAAAAATAAGCGCAATAAAAATAAGGATGAGCCATATTGAACCATCGAGCCAGCCACGCCATACACTTTTATTCCAATCAATACCCTGACCGTCCAACAAACCGTATTTCCATACAAGAACATTCCCTTGCAGCCAGAACAAAATCCCAAAAATAAACAATAGCGATACATAACGTTTATGTAACTGTTTAGGTAACACGACTCCTAGGGTCGTTAACAATATAAGGAGGACCAGTGCAGGAACGAAAAAAAAAGACAAGATGGACGTCAATGAGACAAGAAACTCATTTATATTTCCCTGAAAAATAATAAAAGGCCCAAACAGAAAGAAAGTGGATACAAGTAAAAGCGACGAACTGAATAATGAAACGGCTCGTTTTGGGTCAATTCGTATAATACTTTTAAATTCCATATACTTTAATTAGACCGTAATAAGAACAATTCTCTATTATTCGTTAGCTTAACTTTATCCATGAATTGGAACCATTTACCAAAACTATTAAGAAATATTTCCGACGAATAGGGAAGATGTTCCCCTCTCCTATATCGTAATAATCTTTGAACCATGGGATCTTCTAAAGGGATAAACTCAATAAGCAGATGATTAGACAAACCATAAAGCCATTTAGCGATATTCGTCAGCGGTACACAGTTGGAAAATACGAGATGGTGAACCAATGCCAATGCCATGACAAGATCGGCAGGCCCACGATCCCCCAAACTCGATCTTTCCTGATTAACCCACCCCAATCCTGGAGACGGATTAGAGAGATCCATCGTTAACGGTAATATAGAGGCTCTTTTATTTGCTTTTTGTAGCCGAGTATATATGAATTCTGTGCACGCAGGATCACCATCAATACTAACTACGAATGCGCCGCTGGAGGCTGCTATAAAAGAAAATTCACCTGTATTTCCACCCAAGTCCCATACGGTTCCTGGGCGTATCTGTTCAATTACTTTATCAACGAATTCAGATTTTTTCGAAACATCCGGTTTATCATACGTTCTAATTTTGGTATATTCCTTCCAGATCTTGGAAGCGCCGTGCCAATTTGTGGTATTAATTGCATTACGAAGCGATCGGATTAAACCCATGAGCGCACGATCAGAAACCTTTGGAAGCCTCTCCGACTTTGATTTATTATAATTATCTCTGTTAGTTGCGGATTTCTGGAGCCGTGAATGCAATGTGAGATGGAAAAGCAATCTTGAAAGATACAGTTTTCTATAGGGCAATAAATTTTCTGCCAAATCGAGCGGAATACCATCCATGTAGTTGCGCCAAAGCGATAGTGTCCGTATATCGCAATAAGCAGCTAGGGCCAGGGGCGCTAAAAAATGAGAACAAAACTGTCTGTATCCAACCCATGGGGTGTCGGGTACGCGACGTCCTATAGATAATGTGTCAATCAATTTAAGTCTATTGCCATCATATTGTATATTGAATGCACTTGCATCACGGAGCCAAAACCCTTCGGGCACGATCATTTCCATGATTTCAAGATGCAACAATGCTGCATCTTTTAACATTGAAAATGACCATTCCCAGGGATAGCTGACCATTGGTAGGGTGGGATGGTTTAAAAGATATACCGTTCCTTTTGGGCAGCAATCTTCGAGTTTTTGCTCTGTATGGAGTATCAACAACCCCGTCTCAGATAGCCTGTTGAATATCCCAGAGTCTCGTGCGGCTTCATAATCTTTCTTGCCGGGTTTAAAAATGCTTCTATATACTTTATTACGATCGTAGAAGATCTGGCCCGAGGGGTCTTTGAATGATGCAGGGTGAAGCTTCACTGGAGAAAGTACCGCTATTTGTTACGATCAATTAGCTTTGAAAAAAAATCTTTTAACCGCCGCCAAAAGATGCCAATAGTGGAGCAAACAACTAAGATACCGGCCAATAGTCCCTGGAGCAGCATACTGCCGGTTCCGGGATCAAGATATGCGAAAGCAGGATTTGCATAGAAAAACAATGTAGTTACAAAGGATATGAGGATAACGAATATTTTCATTCTGGTAGATTCCCCTTCTTAAATCGTGACAAAAACTATTAACAATTCCACTGGCTAGCCTACAGACGGCTCTACTTAATATTAAGCCAAATAGAATTTGGAGCCCAACAAAAACCCTAGCATAATCCTAACATAATTCTAACAAAACCCCTTACCTCACCGATTGCGATAAGGCAACAAAAATCCTTATTGCTTATATTAGATTTGTGCATTAATTTTACTATATCTTATTTTGTGTTTTTCAATTTGTGTGTGAAGAGATAGGCTGTACTTAAAAACGTTTTATAAATTTATTCTTAATTTCATATAGTTACAAAAAAACCAATTCTTATCATCAAGGAGGACAACATGAAAAGGAAGTATCGTTTTCCGATAGTACTGATCGCATTGATTACGATTATGTCAGTATCGCTGCACAGCTCTGCATATGCGGCAGAGACCTACAAGGTGGACTCCGCTCACACCTATATTCTGTTTCGAGTGAAGCATTTGGGGATCGGATATTCCTATGGACGCATTGTGAATCCCACCGGTACCTTCACATTCGATGATTCTTCAGCGACAAACGGCACCATTGAGATACAGGTTCAAACCAATGACATTTTTACCGGTGTCGAAAAGAGAGACAGTCATCTCAAAAGCCCGGATTTCTTTAACGCTGAAAAACACCCGCTCATTTCGTTTAAAAGCACCTCTTTCAAAAAGATATCTGAAAATACCTACGAAATTTCAGGAGACCTGACGCTGATTGATAAAACCCGCCCGATTACGACAAAAGTCTACCAAACCGGCGTAGGCAAAGACCCCTATGGTAAATACCGGCGAGGATTTGAGACATCGTTTACCATAAAACGAAGTGAGTTTGGCATGGATTTTATGCTGAGCGGCATTAGTGATGAAGTAAATCTCACTGTTAGTATCGAAGGTATCAGACAGTAATCCATCAAAAGAACGGGTCATTGTCGAGATTTGAGTGAGCGGAGAAAATTCATGAGGTATTCTTGTTTGGCTAACTCACTATTGATTTATGTCATAACGACAGGCATTTTCTTTGGAATTTTAGTACTGCCCCAAAAGGCACCCGCAGTTTCCGAGGCAGAGCAGCTACTTGTGTTTGTTCAAGACGGAGGATCGCCGGTGGGTAAAACATTTAAGACGCGCAATTTACCCAAGATTCGTAGGCTTGCCGAAGAAATGGGTGTCTCAGTGCATCTGATCGATGCGCGTCAGGGCTCTCCAAAAGAAATTACCATCACCCCCCTCATGGTATACCAAAACCATCGCGGTCGATCGATATACCAGGGTCGAACGACAACACCGGGGCGGTTCCGTAACTTTATCCGTACATCCCGTTTTATCCCCCAGGCAAAAATGCCGTATGTACGAGAAAATATACCTATTTGGGAAGACGGCCGCACCCGTTTATGGGCACCGCTGAAGGTGATACCATTGGCCGGGACGGTGCCTCAACATTTTGATCAAGACAAATTTTTTTCAGAAGCACTCGAAAGCATTCGCAGTGGATTCAAAAATTTTCAAACAAAAAGAAAAGTAACTCTCGGAAGGTCAGACCGAGGGTTTTATATGGATTTTTACCCCTGGTTGTCTGGAGATGGGGCCTTGTATCTCTCCCTGGCAATCTTTTCTCAGTTCGATTGTAAAGAACCCGTATTTGAATCTAAACTATCAGGGCCGTGGAAAAATCGCAACCAACTTTTCGGGAAAAGTGCTGTCGTCGTGGAACAAGCTGTTGAAAAAATTATAAAAAACCATGATAGTGGTGACAGCTTCGATCCGGTGGCAAAACATACGCCGAATCGACGTTGGGAAGATATCGGTTTCCCTTTGCCGCCGGAGCCAGAAAAAAAACGTACGAAATTGCCAAGTATAGCAGAAATCCCGCAACACTGGATATTTGTAAAACCGGGCCGAAGGGATCCTCCGATGATCCAATTTCGCTTCCCGGCCCCATTGGATAATTATGCGGGAGAAGTCAGCGAGGGAACCGGCGAATTCAGTCTTCTAAAAAAAAACCGGCTCGAAGGAGCCAGTGGATCTATTGAAGTTGATACGCGTTCCACGATAACCATGGGGAATGCCGTACTGGACGAAGCGATACAAGGCAGTATGTTGCTCAACTCAACCAAATTTCCGACAGCAGTATTTACATTAGAGGCCATCGAAAGCGACGGTCAAGAGATATCATTCGGGCGACTCATTCCAGCCGACGTCAGTGGAACATTCACACTGAAAGGAAAGAATGTTAAGTTAACATGCCCTGCGGAATTCGAGCTTGGCATTGGCGAAGACGAGACACCGAGCCTAATGATACGCAGCGCCTTTAAAATTGATCTACGCACCTTCAACATAGAAGGTGCCGACGGTCCTGAACCGGCAAAATTCACACTATTATTTGATGTAAATTTTATTTTAAAAGGTGCCGCACAAAATTGACAATCCTCAAAACGGGTAAACTAAAAATCAGGGTACTACTGGTGATGAGTTCCCTGATCGTTTCATGGGCGTGCTTCTGGTTTTATCAGGAAAAATTCGACTTATGGAATTCACAGATTATTGACCGACTGGTCCTCTTTCGGCCGAAAATAATGCCGACTCCTTCTCAAGTGATCCATCCTGTTGTGTACGTCGATGCTAATTTATATTTTTCTCGGTCCAGCCATGCCAAAGTCATACGGAATCTGTCTTCTATGAAGGTTTCCGCACTATCGATCGACTTCATATTCGACAACAAAGTGGATCATGCGGAAGACCGGGCCTTAATCAATGCAACCGCAGATGCAGCGAAAGTATTTTTGGGACTTTCTTTTAATTTACTATCTGACTCATTAGCGCCAGCAAAGACCATTTTCAGCCAGGAAAAAACCAAAGTTATGGATACGACTAAATGGCAGGTTGTGGTGGACGGGAGCACCAAATGGTTCTATGTCGGCGCTAAACCTCATATCCCCTTTCCTGAACTGTCGATGGCTTCAAAAGGACTTGGGTTTATCAATGCAACACCTGATCCGGACGGTATTCTTCGGCGAGTTCCTGTTCTCGTGCGGTATCAAGATGCATTCTACCCCAGTTTACCGTTTCGTGTGGTGTGTGATTATCTTGGTGTAACCCCCGACCAAATCAGCATCAAAGCTGGCGTTTCTATCACTTTAAAAGGAATAAAGAAAAGTGATTCGTATTCGTCTACTGAAATCGTTATCCCGACGGATAGACATGGTAATATGATCCTCAGCGACCCCTCTTTTGAAACCCAATCCAAACACTACAGCTACAAACAGGTATCCCAGGCACCAGAGCAGCCTTCGGATATGGAGAAGTTGAAACAAGAACTGACCGGAAAGATCGTTGTCATGTCCGAAACCGTGGAAAAACCGTTTAAAATCCGGTCGGAAGTTCTTCTCCCTTTGGCGGCCGTTCATGGTACGATCATTCAAAAAATTTTATCACAATCCTTTCTTAGATTGGTGCCGAATGCCGCAATGCATTTGATCGAGTTACTGATTTTGACGATTATTCTTTCCCTATCGATACGATTTAATTCGTTGCCTCTTTCAATGGGGACGTTATTTATTGCCGGTGTCTATGCGGTCATTGGCGTCCTTTTCTTTTTTACCGGCGGTCTCATTTTTCAGTTTGCCCGTTCCTTTTTTCTCTTACTCTGTACGCTCACATTTCTACTTTTCGGTCTGGGTATAGAAAAAGCACTGTTATTTGCGGAAACTGAAAAAGCCCGGCGACTAGCGGAACGCGAACTGGAAATCGGTCGGGAAATCCAATCTGGTTTTTTCCCGACAGCACTTCCGGAGGCGACCGGATGGGAATTGAAAGTCTATTTTCAAGCAGCACGACATGTAGCCGGCGACTTTTACGATGCTTTCACGTTGGGTCAGGAAAAAAAAATCGGAATCGTAGTCGCAGATGTTTGCGACAAGGGAGTCGGCGCTGCATTATTCATGGCGCTGTTTCGAAGCTTTATTCGGGTCTTATCGGGACAAGCCGTGAGCGAAAATCATTTAAACGCAGACACCAACCCCATGGAAATACTACGAAAAACATTCAGATCCATCAACAACTACATTTCAATCACCCATGAAAAAGCCGGCATGTTTGCCACACTATTCTACTGCATTATAAATCCTGATACCGGTGACTTTTATTATATAAACGGCGGCCACGAACCACCGCTTATCATCGGCCGGAGTAAAATTAAAGCGCGGTTAAACCCCACCGGTCCGGCCGTGGGCTTACAACCGTATCTCAACCATCCGGTTGGCAATGCGACCCTGGCAAAAGGAGACACGCTATTGGTTTTTACCGATGGAGTCGTTGACGCGCAAAACAAAGATAGTCAGCCTTTTACAAAAGAACGCCTTGAAAAAATATTGTGGGCCCCCTTTAATTCTGCAGACGAACTAATCGAAAAAATTATGAATCAAATCGACAAACATATTTCCGGCGCCGAACCGTTTGACGATATCACCATAGCCGTTCTGCACAGGAAAAAATAGGACGGACACAGGGCAGAGGATGCCGCATTAGCTGCCTCTCTGGTACCGGCAACAACCCCTTGGTCTCTCCCTTGGAGACCGAGCCTGTCTCGTTCTCGCCCTTTCCAGAAACATAACGGCGGTGAGTGCAGACCGGATATGGTCCCGGTTGAAAGTGGGAGTGAAAATCGAAATTATCAGATGAGTGTAGGATACCGGCAGAACCTGGATCTTTGCCCAAATACAAAAGACCCGGTGAAAAGCGGAGTCTATCTTCTACGTCAAAGCAAAATCCAGTGTCGAAAACGAAATATGGGATTGTCGACACGGCCAGCCCTCCTGAGGCGGATCTTCGACTTTTTCATAATCGCCACCCCAGTTAAATAGCTTTTCTGCATAAAACACCCCCTGCGCATTGTCTAAGGATCGGTACTTGGATGATAGTTAGTTTTCTGGTACGATAACCTACGGAATTTAACGACGGATAACATTACAATGGTAATAATATCCAGATCCGTATAATTACTTGTAAGCTTTCAGATTATGAAGGGTTTCGAAAAATATCCAGAAATTTTTGTTAGAAAAGCGAGAGAGCTATTCGCTAAAGACGATTTGATATACAATAAAGAGTATCAAGAAATCTTCAAAAATCATTTGTTTGGGCTCAATGGGCCAAAACAAATGGAAAGAAAGCTCAGACCCCCTGATATTTTCTTTTCAAAACTTTATAATGGTTTTCGTGAAATAGCAGATTCATGCTACTGATTGTTGGATATCGAGATTTATATAGGCAGATTTCCCTATCGTAAAACCAGTATTTCAAAAACTCGACACCTCATTTATCATATGGAAAATTATTTAAACGAAATCTATATTTTGAGGGAGCGATTAAAATCATATTTTACTATAGTCGGCCGTCTATTACCTAAAGGAGCGACGCGAAACGACGAATCGATCTCGGTCACTCGAGAGACCGAGCTTTCTGCGGTGCTCATCGACCACTCCTTTCACTTCTGCGATGACTCGCAGCGGATGGAAAGAGAGCTGCGAGCCTTTCGCTCGATCTGGCCTCATGTGAGAGGAATCCAGTCAGCTGGCTGCCCCCTCTACTTGGCACAGCTCGCCGAAGGTCAGCTGGGGGCTTTCGTCGCTAACGAACTCGGCCTCTGGAGCCTCGCGGGCTCGTCGGTGATCTTGGAAGAAGCGGGTGACCGGGTCACAGACTTGGACGGTCAGAGCCTGGACCTCTCGTACGATGCAAGCAACTGGCGACACCGTCTGCAGGCGATCGGAGCGAATCCGCAGCTGCACAAAAAGCTGCTTTCGCGAGTCCCAGCTTCGTGCTGATGGCCTTGTGTGGTGAGGTGGAGATAAACCACTTGGACAAAAAGGAACTTGATGCCGCTATAGCAGATACGCATGGTGGCGGACGACCATTAATCGATGTTGTGACGGTGCAGGAAATAATTCGGCAGATATTGACACTTGAACATCGACCAGATATAAGTTTTACAAAAAGGAGGTCGATATGGAAACCGTAACACTCTCCCCAAAATATCAAGTCGTAATCCCCAAGAAAATAAGAGAGCGTATGGGATTACAGCCTGGAGAGAAGCTTCAAGTTATAAGCTTTGACAACCGCATTGAAATAATTCCCATCCGCCCGATGTCTGAAATGAAGGGATTTCTAAAAGGTCTTGATGCCACTTTCCAAAGGGAAAGGGAGAATAGACTATGAATCTTGTGGATACATCGGGTTGGATCGAATATTTTTTCGATGAGAAAAATTCTTCATACTTTACAGAACCCATCGAGAATACGGCAATCCTAGTTGTTCCTGTAGTTTGCCTATACGAAGTATTCAAAAAAGTAAATCAGGTTGCTGATGAGGCACAAGCTCTGCAAACCATTGCGCAAATGAAGCAAGGAAAAGTTATTGAGTTGAATGAAGAAATCGCTCTGAAGGCTGCAATGATTAGCCTGAGGCATAATTTACCCATGGCAGACAGTTTCATTTATGCAACTGGCCAGATTGAAAATGCTACCATATGGACTCAAGATGCGGACTTCAAAGGATTGCCAGGCGTAAAATATAAAGAAGCCCGAACCGGATAGCTCACCGGACGCTCGCAAACTCGCGCCGGTGACCAAAGCGATAGCGTGGACAGCAATGATAAGAAGAACGAGAAAAAGGACGGCTTCACATCGACTCCCCACTAATGGGCGAATCATTAGTCAGTAAGCAACTACTCAAAAAGACAGAGGCAACCAACTATTTCCGGATGCATCCGGATATTAATGTAATCAAAATCGGTGGGCAAAGCATAATGGACCGAGGAGGGAACGCTCTGTTTCCCATTCTCGACGCGTTGATCAAAGCAAAAGACACGCACAAGATTTTGTTGATGACCGGAGGGGGGACTCGGGCGCGGCATGTCTATAATATCGGAACGGTGCATCCAACCGTCCATTTTAATGGCGTTAAAAAGCAAGCATTCATCCGGATGATTGCGCAAATTTCCAAATTCAATAAATCGACCGGACCAACCGGAAACCGTCAGCCCGACAGCGGCGGCGGCGCCGATAATTCCATCGTTTGTGCCGCCA
The DNA here is from genome assembly GCA_024644775.1 of Deltaproteobacteria bacterium. The sequence continues at coordinate 13,402 of JAHEHB010000002.1, read as the reverse complement.
TGGCCGGAAATATGAACTTTTTTTGCAGCCTCGAGAGCCTGTTTCTGTGTTGAAACCGAGTAGGTACAACGACGACCAAAATCGATAAGACGATCTGCGGATGAATCAAATTCAGTGGCCACACATAATCCAGGATCACTTCCACCAATAGCATGATGCTTGAGATGGTCTGCGGCACTTTCGATAGCTTCATTCATAAGATCCGGTTCAGACATCTCAGCGATCAGGCACGCCGCGCTATTGTGGGAGGTAGATGGAATTTCATCACATACAAACAGTTGCTGACGAACTACACCCAGGCATTCACACCCATCAGGCATAGCGCTTTGAAACCATCTTACGAGTTTGCCGGTGCCATAAAGCGAATCATGAGTATCCGTATCATCGAAGCCAAAGTATACTTTCATTATTTAAATCCATTTGATCTGATCAAGGCGATAGCCAAGATATATGGTTTTTCCCGGAAATATGGTATGTTTTTTGTTCTGTTGAGGCGTCAACCTCACGGTGAAGGGAAGATCCCCAATAAGTATCGTGGCAAATATTTGACCTGTTTTTCTTTCCAGGCTGAGCCGGGAAACGGTGCCACGCAGAACAATATCCTCACCGGCAACGGTTGAGCCGTTTTCACTAACCGACAAAACATCAATTACAGCCGACGCCTCCCGGTCTGAGGGTTCGGGTACCAACAACTGTTGTTTGTCGGATAAAATTTTCCCCCATTTTCCCGTTCCCAACTTTTGCCAGGGTCCGAAGATAATCGTTTCACGGCCTCTTCCAAAAATTTTACCTTTGAATAAATGCAAGACTTCATCGCAGATCTCATAAAGCCACTGCCAGTCATGACTGGCAACAATGAGCGTAGTACCCAATTCCCGGCGTGACCGAAGCGATGCCTCCTTAATAAGCTGTGCGCTGGCAGCATCGACGCTGGCTGTAGGCTCATCCAATAAAAGGACTTTGGGCTTTAATGCCAGTCTTGCGGCTAACGCCACACGCTGTGTCTCACCCCCTGAAAGCGCATACCAGGGGCGTCTTGCAAAATCTTTACTAGGTAAGCCGACCAGAGAAAGCGTTTCATGGACCCGATCGGCAACATCCCTGCCATTGCCCCTCAATTTAAGTCCATATGAAACATTGTTAAATACGTTGCGTTTCATAAGAAACGGCTCTTGTGGGAGCATGGTGATCAAAAATCTGGCTTCATCTGAAAACGGTTCGACGAGGCGGCCATCAAAATGAATCGTACCTTGGGTGGGTCTTTCAATCAAACCCATCAGTTTCAGGAAGGTGCTTTTCCCGCTGCCATTTGGACCGATGAGCCCGACGATGGAAGCCGGTTGAACGGTGAGGTGATCAATTGCCAAAACCGTCTTTCCGGCATATGAACGTTTCAGAGAATTGATCTCATAGATTGGCTGATCCAATTCCAATTTTAGTACCTTCGGCGTAAAAATGAAACGGAGACATTCACACAAAACGCAATGGCTAAAAGAACAAGACCCAGTGCCACTCCCACGCCGAATTGCCCCTTGTTGGTTTCCAATGCGATCGCCGTTGTGATGGTACGCGTATGCCACTTGATGTTACCCCCGACCATCATGGAAATCCCCACTTCCGTCATAACGCGTCCATAAGCAGCGATGGCGCCGGCCAGTATACCGTGCCGGGATTCCCATAAACTGCTCAAAAAGAGTTGCCTCCGATTGGCTCCCATGGACATGATCGTGATTCGAAGCTTTTGATCCATGCTTTCGACCGCAGTCGCGCTCAGGCCGATGACAATGGGTAACGCTAAAATCGTCTGGCCGATGGCGATACCGGGCAAGGTGAAAAGCAAACCGAAGTCTCCCAGCGGACCACGATGGGTCAGGAATGCATAAACGATCAGACCGATAAACACCGTCGGCAGCGCCATCATCGTATCGACAATTGTCCGGAGCGGTTTTTTCCCGTTGAAGTCGAAATAGCCGAGACAAAATCCAAGGGGTATCCCTAGGAGCAGGCTGCATCCGATGGAATAGCTGGATACCTTTACCGTCGCCCAAACCGCAGAATAGGTTTCAGCGTTGCCGCTTACCAGTAAATTAAAGGCTTGGAAAAACCCTTCCAATAAGAAATTCATGACAGTTCCGGAGCAGAAAAAAAATGCGACTGCAGTGAGAAGAAATGGTGGCGAATTTCTGCTCACATGCAGTCGCGTTACTTATAGGTTTTTATCAAACTATTTCTAACCGCCCCTTACATTTTCGCATTCGGCGTAAATAATGGTTTTCCTAAAAGTTTAAAATCCTTTATCAGCTGCTGTGCTTCTGCGCCCGTGATCCATTCGATAAATTGCTTGGCCGTATCGTATTTCGCTTTCGGACAATGCTTTTTATCTATGGCAATTACGCTGTACTGATTCAGCAATACCGCGTCTCCTTCGACTAAAATCTTAAGGGGTGGATTCCCTTTCAAATTGTCTTCATATTTAATGTAGGTTCCCCGGTCTGTCATCGTATACCCATTGCGTTCCGCAGCGATATTGATGGTTGCCAGCATACCCTGGCCGGTCTGAACATACCAGCGCTCTTTTTCCGGAACCGGCAAGTCGGCCGCCTTCCACAGGGAAAGTTCCTTTTTGTTTGTACCGGAATTGTCTCCACGGCTGACAAAAACGGCTTGCTTCGCCTGAATCGTCTGCAAGGCTTCTTTAATGGATTTTCCCTTGATGCCAGCTGCGTCCTCTGCAGACCCGATGATAACAAAATCGTTGTACATGATTTCGCGACGATCCGTACCGAACCCGGCATTCACAAATTTTTTCTCGGCCGGTGGGGCATGAACCATAAGAATGTCCACATCGCAATTCTCTCCCAATTTGAGCGCCTTTCCGGTGCCGGTTGCCGTCCACTTTAATTCAATGCCGGTTTTCTCTTTGAATTTTGGAATAAGATAATCCAACAAACCGGTGTTGTCCGTGCTGGTGGTCGTCGCCATCATCAGAAGCTTTTCTTCAGCCACAGAACCTGCGGGAAAGAAACAAACAACAAAAACCAAACAAAATACTGCAACCAACAATCGTCTCATAACCTTTCCTTTCTCTGTTCGTAACTAGCTTTGATTCTTTTTTTAGTCGTTTTTTGGAAAAAGCATCCGGCCGCTTAGACCGATATCATAGCCTTTCAACGATTCAGCGATCTTAAAAAACTGACCTTCGTGCAAAAGCCCAAAGAATCGCTGCACGCTCGCGTCAAAAAACCGTTCTTTAAAGATCATCAGATCATAGCGTTCCCAGCGCAGCGGCACAAAGCCGAGATCCAGCAAGCCGGCAACTGCATGGATGCCGAGACCGGCATCGGCGCGGCCGGCCAGTATCTCAAGCCCAACATCCAGGTGCCGGTGGACTTCGTTATCGTATCCATCAATTTTATCACCCTTCACGGCCGCTTTATTTAGCTCCTGATCCAACAACAGCCGAGTGCCGGTTCCCAGGGGCCGGTTTACAATGCAAATACCCGGGTGGACAAGATCGGAAACCGTTTTGATTTTTTTGGGGTTGCCTTTTTTCACCAGAATGCCCTGCTCGCGTTTGCAGAAATTCACAATCGCCGGCATGTGTTCGAGTTCACGACCGGCAAACTCAAAGTTGTAATCATCTCCATCTTCTTGGAGTAAATGGCTGGATGCGATTTGGCAGAAGTTTTTCCGCAACGCCTGCAATCCTCCCATACTTCCCAAATTGCCGAACACCGCGATATTTCCGGAGAAAAGCGTATTGTAAAGAGATATCACTTTGTCCAGTAGTAAATCGTTGCTGCCGGTTATAATGAGTATTGCTTGGGCGACCGAAGGGCTGTCTGCAGTTGAAGGATAATTTATGGTATTTACCTCGATCCACTGTTCCACCAAATTTTTTGGAAACAACCATTTTCCGGTGACTTTGGATGCAGGCAGTCCTTTTTCAGAAACAAGACTGTAGACCATCTTTTCATTAATGTTCAAAAATTGAGCAACCTCTTTTGTGGTTAACAACTGACTCATTGGGGTTTCCTGGCGTTGTATTTCAAATAAACACTTTGTTATTCAGAGGGCATGAATTATTACTGCTTCCCTTTGGCCCCTTTTTTCTTGTTTGCTTTTATTTCAATAACCCCGATTTCTTGGCAGTCTAAACCGTCTGCATTGAATGCTAAGAAAATCTTCAGCCACCGATTAACCCTAAATAATTAGAAATACATTGTCAATATTTTTAGTGTAAAATATTATAATGACCTATATTTACAAAAACAGATAACATTTAAATGATAATTTTCAGCAATATGAGTCAACAGACCGTCTCAGTGGTCGTATTACTTGGCGTAGGCGGCATCATTTTTTAATCATTTCGTTCCTCCTTTGGATGAGAAAGGCATATAACAATACACTTTCTACTGTGTCAACACTGATATGGTTAATATTTGATGTTTTTTGTGTTAATAATTTGGATCAAATATTAAATAAACTATAAATAACTAAATATAACATATTTGAGTGTTGTGAATTTAAAAACTCAAGGAAACCAAAAATCGAGGGGTGTAAACGGCGAAAGAAAAAACATTATTTTCGGTTACTACAGAGGATCATGACGAAGACTGGTTCATTGTTGCTTCAATTGCGGAAGAGGCATCTGAGTTTCGTGAAAATATGGAAGGCAAGGATCCGGGGGACGTAACTACGGAAGAAATATGAACGGTTGAACACACCCCTATCCCGGACAAGCCGGTTGGAGCGAAGCGAAAATCCCGTTTTTTCGGGGAGCCAAACAGGTCGTTGAAATGAACCACAAGGGCACGAAGAACACGAAGAAAAAATTTAAAGAAATCTTTGTGGCCTTCGTTTCTTTGTGGTGAGATAAAATTTTGGCAAACAATGCAAGAATTTTCTTTTTAAGCGCCCCAAACGTCTATTCATTAAGATAGAATTATTGAGCTATGAAGAGTTTTTTAAAGCCGGTTAGGCCATGGCCATGAGTTCCTGTTCCAGGATGCCTTGAAAAAGAGGGATCTTATAGCCGTTTTGCGTCATGGGTTCTGCGTTCTTTGCCACCTCCGCAATCGCCTTTGACACGGTATCTCCATCCAGCCGTCTTCCCCGGATCACCGCTTCCGCTTCCCCGAAACGCCAGGGCACAGGTGCTGCACCGCTTAGCACCACCCGGCAATGGGCCACCCGATCCCCGTTTAAGACAATGGCCAGCGCCACACCGGCCAAGGCGAAGTCCCATGAACGACGCGCCCGGACTTTTCGGTAAGCGCTCCGCAGTCCCGCTTTCGGCGGGGGCAGGATGATTTCCGTCACGATCTCTTCGGCATCGAGCACGGTCTCTTGGGTAGGGTCCTGGGAAGGGGGTACATGGAAATCTCCCACGGCTAATGTTCTTTCCCCCTTTGGGCCGGCGATCGTTACCATTGCCCCCAGAGCAACCAGCGCGGGTGCCGTATCCGAGGGGTGCACGATGTGGCAGTTTTCTCCGCCGAAGATGCAGTGGTACGGATTCTCCCCTTCAACGGCATAGCATAGGTCCCCGCCCTTTCGCAGGCAGTCGAAATCTCCCCGATAGTACCAGCAGCGGGGTTTCTGGCAAAGGTTACCCCCGATGGTCCCCTGGTTTCTCAACTGAGGGCTCGCCACTTCGGCGGCCGCCATGGAGAGTGCCCGGTACCGGGTCTGAATGATGGGGTTCTGGGCGATGTCTGAAATGGTCGTCAGGGAACCGATTCGAAGCCCGCCTTCGGGTGTCTCGCTGATGCCCCGGAGGTTCCGAAGCCCGGCGATGCTGACCACCGTTGCGGCGTCAAAAATACGATCCCGTAGACATCCCATCAAGTCGGTTCCGCCGGCATGGATTCGGACGTCGTCTTGGGAAAGGTAGCGGAGAGCTTCATCCAGCGACATTGCCCGAATATAGGAAAAGCTGGGTACCATGGCCTATCCCTCCTTTCTTTGTTCTGCAAATCGCCGACAGAGCTGCACCGGATTCATGGGTGTGTCGGTGATACGAACACCTGTCGCGTGGTATACGGCATTGGCGATGGCAGCGGCCGTGGGAATGGTAACCGGTTCGCCCAGCCCCTTAGCGCCCGTGGTATTGGCCTCCGTATCATGGCGTTCGATGGGCAGGGATACCATGTCCTCGGGTACGTCCAGGATGGTCGGGAGCTTGTAGTCGTGCCAGTTGCGGTTCACCATCTTTCCGGTTTGGTTCCCGTCGAGAACGCGTGCTTCGGTGAGCGCCAGGCCGATTCCCATGGTAATACCGCCGAACACCTGGTTGTCGTAGGTCAGCCGGCTCATGACCCGGCCGCTGTCATGGGCGCCTAAAAACCGGAGAATCCTGACTTCCCCCGTCCGGGTATCCACCGCCACTTCGCAGAAATGGGCGGCAAAGGGATTGACCGTTTTGTTCTCGGGATTCGGGCCCCGGTACCCGATACCCACCACCACCCCCTGCTTCTTGAGACCGGAGAGTTCCGTGATTTTTATTTTCTTTGACGGATCGGCCTTGGTAACGACGCTTCCCGACCGGAAGTAAAGTGCGGCGGCATCGACCTTTAAATCTTTGGCAGCGATTTCCAACAACCGCTGTTTAACGCTGATAGCGGCCGCCCTCACGGCCGGCGACTCGGTGGGGACGGTCTTGCTCCCGCCGCTCGGTGTGGCGAACTGGGTGGTACCCGTATCGGCATGCTCGATCTGAATGATGTCCGGTCTGACTCCGAGCTCCTCCGCCACCACCAGGGCCATGACCGTCTTGGTGCCGGTCCCGATATCGCTGGCGCCCATGTTCAGGTTCACGCTGCCGTCCGAAAAAAGCTTGAGAATAATGGTCGAAGGGGGCCTGCCGCCGCCCGCGATCCAGAGGCAGCTTGCCACCCCCACCCCTCTTCGAACCGGTCCTTTGTCGGCTGTTTCCGCAATCCGCCTGCGGGCTTCCTGCCATCCGAAGGCCTTGGCGCCTTCTTCAAGGCATGCCTTGAGTCCGGTACTGGTATAGGGGGGATGGCCGTCTCTTGCCTGGCTGTAGAGAGTTATGTTCTTAAGACGAAAATCCACCGGATCCATGGGGATGGACGCTGCAAGGGCATCCATCATCTGCTCCAGGGCCCAGGCGCCCTGGGGGTGACCGGGGGCGCGGAAGGGCCGTGCCGGACCCGCGTTGATATAGACATCCGTGCAGGTCGACCGTACGTTGGGACATTGATAAAGATCCCGAACCAGCCAGTCCACAAGGGAAGTACCGCCCGCCGGGAAAGCCCCTCCTGTACCGATACACGAAAAATCGAGTGCGCTGAGGGTCCCGTCTCTTTTAATTCCTGCCTTGAGCCTCATATTGCTGGGCGGACGATTGCCGACGGCAAGGTAGGTCTCCTCCCGGCTGAGGATCATCTTTACGGGCCGGCCGGTGATTTTTGCCAGAAGGGCTGCGATGATCGTGTATTTCCCGGCCTGAAGCTTGCTGCCGAACGCCCCACCCATGTAGTGTCCGATCACGCGAACCTTGGAAAGCGGCAGACCCAAGGTCCGGGCCACACCCGACTGGACCCGGTATACCCCTTGGGTGGATTCCCAGAGGGTCAGGCGGTCTCCCTCCCAGTTGGCCACGCACCCGTGGGGTTCCATGGGGGTGTGGATCTCGCACTCGGTCCGATACGCCTGTTCAAGCACCACGTCGGCTTCGGTCAATCCCTTCTGAACATCCCCCCGCTCATAGGACGTAGGGGACCCGACCCTGTTGCCCCCCTTGTGGACGGCGGCGGCACCCGGAGAAAGGGCGGTCCGCTCATCCGCGACAAAGGGAAGCTGTTCATAGGTAACGGCGATGGCCCTGACCGCATCCCAAGCCTGATAGGGTGTTTTGGCGGCCACGGCAGCCACGGTCTCCCCTTCGAATCGGCAGTGGGGGTCAAAGAGTGTGGTCTTCATCGGATTTCTTCTGCCCCCATAGGTCCAGGGAACATTCGCTTTGGGGGTATCGCTGCTGATTACGGCATGCACGCCGGCCATGCGTTTTGCCTTTCCCGTCTCTATTTTTTTCACCCGGGCGTGGGAATATGGACACCTGAGGATGGCGCCGTAGAGCATGTTGGGCAGGGATAAATCCGTGGTATAGACCGCCGAACCGCTCACCCGTTCATAACCGTCGATTCGGGGTACCGGCTTGCCGACGATCCGGGTCTGTTTCCAGGGCGCCGGGTTGTCACCCGGTTTGGGGGTCTCCGGAACCGGAAGCTCCTCCAGGTAATAGGGCTCTTTTTCCTGATCTGCCACGATTCACCTCACTTTCCCCGTTTGAGTTCAACGGCGCGTCCGACGGCTTTAACAATATGGTCATATGCACCGCAACGGCAGAGGTTGCCGCTCATTTCCCGGCGAATTTCATCCGGTGCCGGTGTCGGATTCCGCCGTAACAACCCCTCGACCGACATGATCTGCCCCGGGGTGCAATAGCCGCACTGGAAGGCATCCTGATCCAGAAAGGCCTGCTGTACCGGACCGAGTTTTTCTCCGTCCATAAGGCCCTCGAGGGTTACGATCTCCGTCCCTTCCGACTCCACGGCAAGGGTCATGCAGGCATAACGGGATGCGCCGTCGATCAGCACCGTGCATGCCCCGCATTCACCCCTTTCACAGCCGATCTTGGTCCCGGTCAACCCGAGTTTTTCTCGAAGAACGTAAAGAAGGGTCCAGCGCGATTCCACCACCAGACGATGGCGAAACCCGTTGACTAAGAGATTCACCCGGACGATTGCTTCGGGCTTCGGTACCTCCGCCCGGGCAGTGCCGAAACCCGGCAGGGTATCCGATGCAGCCGTCACTGCCGCACCGCTGCCCATGGTTTTTAGAAATCCGCGACGAGTGATTCCCTGACCGGAGGGTAGCTTTCTTTCATCATTCTCAGGGTCGTTTCTCATGGTGTTCCTCCGAAGGAATGATAGGGATAGGCAAAAGGCCAAGAGCCGCGGTCCCGGATGTGGGTAGAAACGGTCTGCCGGGCGCCGGATGCAGGGCAAGTGTAACATGCCGATGGCGGCTCTTATCAATAGAATGGTAAAATCGATTCAGATCGGTTTCGATCATGATGAATCTTATTATGATTTGAAGGTTTAACCCGTGTGGGAATATTGCAGGAATTCCGTTACAAAGTCAATATATTTGTTTCAAAGAAAGGACCGCATTGACCGGAATCTATGGGATATCCGAAAGATTTAATGGACATATCCATCAATTAACCGACTTGTTTCAGGGTGGACTTCACCCGCTCCGGTGTGAAGGGGATCTGACGCAGGCGGATGCCGATCGCGTCGAAGACTGCGTTGGAGATAGCCGCCGGGACCGGTCCTTGTGCGCCCTCGCCAATGCCAAGATAGGGTCGGCCGGGACGATTGAGCAGCACCGTTTCGATTTTAGGCGTGTCGATAAACCGGAAAATCGGATACCTGTCCCAATCGACACTGGTGATGCCGCTTGGATCGAAGGCAACCTGCTCTTTCAGTGTCCAGCTGGACGACTGAACGATCACACCTTCGAGCTGGTTGCGCACCGCATCGGGATTGACGATTTGTCCGGCATCGGCGGCAATGACGGCTCGCTCCAAACGTATGTGTCCGTCGGCGCGATTTACGCTCACATCCATGACCACCGCCAGATAACTCTGCCGGTTCTTATAGCGGGCGAAGGCGATACCGCGTCCCCGATTCTCCGGCCGCCGGCCGGCTTTCTCCGCCGCTGCTCTGACGACCGCCCGTGCCCGTTCATCCTTCAGGTGGCACAAGCGGAATTCTACCGGATCGGCACCCGCTGCGTGCGCCAGTTCGTCCATGAACGATTCGATGGCAAAGACATTGGCATATGAGCCCAGACCCCGCAGCGCGGAAACGCGCAGAGGGCTGTCCGGTAAAAAATGTTTGACGATGCGCCGGCGGGGAAAGGTATACAACGGGTCGGCATTGCGGTGAATGCCGCCCATGGGTCCCATATTCGGCCGGGATTGAGGAGGTGAGAACGGTTCGGCCAGATAATAGGCAGCCAACAAACCGGAAGTGCCGGCCTCCCCACGGGGTCGGGTGGTGTGGGTGTAGCTCCAGACGTCATGGTTCCAGTCGATGACGTGGCCGTCAGGATTCAGGCTGGCCTGGGTCTTGATAACCGCTGACGATCCATACGGCTCCCACATATTCTCATCGGCCCGCATCCATTTAACCGACACGGGCCGCCCCGGCAAAGCCCGGGCCAGCAGTGCCGCATCCAGGGCGGCGTCATCCGCACCGTTATGACCGAAACAACCGGGCCCGTCCATATGGATGGCGCGGATGTCGTCCTCGGGTATCCCCAGAACCGGGGCCAGATCCTTCCGAAGCGGATAAACGCCCTGATTGTGGGTCCAAACGGTCAGCTTGCCGTCAATCCACTGTGCGACCGCCGCCGAAGGACCCAGCGACGCATGCATATGGTAGGGTCGATGGTAGGTGGCGGTCAAGGTCTGAGCCGCCCCTGCCGGTGCTTCGATGGGTGGAATCGGATCGTCCACCGGTGTGCCGTCGACCACAAGGAACGCCTGGTCGGGCCGGCTCAGTAGATCGTCAAAAAGGGTTTCCTGGGACGGAAGGGCTGTACCGGGCTCCCAAGTTGCAGTCTTTCG
>JAHEHB010000002.1:0-2729 GCA_024644775.1 Deltaproteobacteria bacterium | reverse complement strand
CTTTCGCAGCGTCTCCATTGCCTTCACGGCCTGTTCTTCGCGGTCGGCCACGACGGCGAGAAAGCTGCCGTCGCGCACCACTTGAATAAAGCCCGGTACCTGCGACACTGCGCCCTCATCCACTGCAACCAGTCGGGCACCGTAACCCGGGGGGCGGACGATCCTGCCGTGAACCATACCCGGCAAGTCCAGGTCGTGAATAAAACAGGCGCCGCCGGTCACCTTTGTCAACAGGTCAAGTCGTCCTGTATATCTGCCGACAATCCGATACGCTTCCGGCCGTTTGGGCCGGCCGGCTCCCATCACCTGGCAGCCGAATCGTTTCCCGCCGAAAAGTTCCCAGTAGGTAACACTGCGTCCGGTGGCCGGGTCGGTGATGGCACCGTCGGTTACCGTGAGACGTTCAATGGGGGCATCTAACGTTTCTCGGGCCGCCGTGAGCGCAATTTGCCGGACTTCGGCGGCTGCATAACGAATGGCATTGCCCGTGGTCTCAAGAGACATGCTGCTTACCGTGTAGCCCTCGTTGGGCGTTTGGGCGGTATCTCCCATGACGACACGGATTCGCTCCAGAGACACATCCAACTCCTCCGCTCCTATGACGGCAACGGACGTTCTCATGTCCTGGCCGAATTCAACCTTGCCGGTATAGAGGGTGATCGTGCCATCACTGTTGATGCGAATCCACGCATCAAGATCGGGTGTCTGCACAAGGGATTTGGGCAAGATTTCGGCCGGGGTAGGAAAGTGGGATTCCGGCTTGAACTCCCTTTCATCGATGACTCCCTCCCCGTGCACAGAAGCGAGTGAACTTTGCCCGGCTGCACGTTTGATGGCTTTGAGAACCCGTTCATATACTCCGCAGCGGCACAGGTTGCCTGACATTTCAGCTTGTATGTCGGCATCGGTGGGGCAAGGATTTCGATCCAACAGAGCTTTAGCAGCGATGATCATACCCGATACGCAAAAGCCGCACTGGATAGCCTGTTCGTCGATGAAGGCTTTCTGAAGCGGATGCAAATCTTCAGCGGTTCCAAGGCCCTCTATCGTCGTGATCTCACAATCTTGAACGGATTGAACCGGTATTCGACATGAAGGCACCGCCTGTCCATCGATAATAATTTTGCATGCACCACACTGTTCAAGACCACAAGCAAACTTTGCCCCCTTCAAACCCAAATCGTTTCGCAGGACATAGATCAGGGGCGTATCGGGCTCGACAAACACACGGTGGATACCACCATTAACTTTTAGCGTGATCTCCTGGGGCATCGTTTATATCCTATCTCATTCAAGTTTCAAGAACCGACCGCCGTATTTTTATCCTTTATATCACCCGGCCCGTCACGTTATAGGGATTTGGCGAAGGGGACGCTGGGGTCAGGCAACGGCGTATTGAAGGCCAGGTGAACGGTCGGCTCGCTGGTGCCGTTCCAGTTACGGTGCGGCACACCGGCAGGAAAGATGATGAGCGACCCGGAGCGGCAGTCGTACTGATTTTCTTCTATCTCGATGCTCATAGTACCACTCAAGATGTAGAAGATCTGATCAACGGCGTGGATGTGCATACCCGCCGGGGAGCCGCCGCCTGCGGGTGTCTTGATGCAATTGATTGTGCAGTTCTTAGCGCCCGATGCGTGGTCGAACAAATTCTGGGTCAAGCGCTCGTCGGCGCCGCTCTTTTCGATGGCCTCAAAATCAATCGTGCGTACGTATTCCATTCAGATCCTCCTCCCGACATATGGGTCGTCTATTTATTCAAACCTAAGCCACTATGGCCAATTCACCGTTACGATATTGGTTCGCTCGTTTACCGTACGCTCCCTTCCCCGTGCCAGTGTCGATACGAAGAATCCGAGCAATTGGCCCTTTGACGGCCGCCAGCCTTTTGGGATTTCCCTTTTTTTGATATGATCTCCAGCTACCGATCGGGCGGCTTTGACAAATTGGCCGGGCCTTAGCCATTCCCAGGTAGCCGCGTACCATCGATTGTTGTGGTTAAGAATCACCCAGGGATTGCCATACAGCATTTCGCCCACCGCCCTACCAGCCGGCCATTTCCGGGCGTGAGTGTGCTTTAGAGATATCTTATTGCGTCTCAAATCAACTTTAACACTCTCGAGCGTGGCAGTTTGCGGCCAGTTCAGTACCTTCCGGTCGGCATGCAGGAACCTGACCTTGTCAAGCGGTATGTCATCCGGAGGGGGGGGTGGAGGCGGTGGAGGTTCATCCTTTCCCGGTAGATACTTCTCCACCAACCCGGCAATCGTTTGAATGGCAGAGGCAAGCGCATCGATCCCCTTGGCGGCATCATCCAAGTTTTGCTTCAACACCTTTAAATCTTCTTCTTTACTCATCTCTTATCCTCCTTTAGGTTGGAAGATTGTTCTTAACCAAAGTTAAGCGATATTTACCTTGAGCCTGTGAGCCAAATCCTGTTTAGACTGGCGAAGCCTCACTACAAAGGTAGAGGCGGGGATGAACCTCATAAGCATTCAAATAAGACAGAACCCAATTAAAAAACGTTCCCCTCCCTTTGAAAACCTTGGTCGAGCGCTTATAGAACTAATCCCTGCCCGCTGCCCCTATTCTACAAGGCAGTATGTCAAAATGGGGATTTTGTGTCAAGGAAAGGGGCGGTACTTTTATTGTGGCGGCAGAAAAAAACGAAATCGGTACGTTTTTAACTTGGTACCCTATATACATGAAATCTGACAGCCGAAAGGCTT
>JAHEHB010000094.1 GCA_024644775.1 Deltaproteobacteria bacterium | reverse complement strand
TACCAGGTCGAACTCGATCGGCCTGGATCAGATCCGAATCCGTTGGATAAAAGTGATCGTCCTGATTGAAAAAACCAGTAAATCGTGAAATATAAATCCGTAAATGAAGTTATTCAGTTTAATGATAGGTGCATGACTTATGGACGGCGTTATTATCGTAGCAGTTGTTTTTGCAGGCACTGTGTTGGCACTGGCAGTGATTGGGGGTACCATTCTTATGGCCATCAAATTGATTAAAGGTGGTGTTTCTCGAAAAGATCAAACGAATCTGGCCAAAGAAGCCAAAATGGTGCAGGAAATCTACCAGGGGCTTTCCCAGTTAGAAGACCGCTTAGGATCTCTGGAAACGATTCTATTTGATCGAGAAAAAAAGGATCATAAACGATGAAAAGATATAATAGTACACATCGACGCGGTTTATACCGATCTCGCGATGGCGTTATTTTAGGGGTGTGCAGGGGTATTGCCGAATATTTTGATTTTTCTGTGTTCTGGGTTCGAATATTCGCTTTAGCGATCCTAGTATTTACCTGCTTTTGGCCGGCGGTGGCCATCTATTTTCTCGCAGCGCTGATTATGAAACCAGGGCCGGTGATTCCCATCCACACAGAGGAAGAGAAAGAGTTTTACGATAGCTACGCTCAATCCCGAAGTGGGGCGTCACAGAGGCTGAGGCGAAAATATGAAAACTTAAAGCGTCGAATTCAGCGATTGGAAGATATTGTAACGTCACCGGAATTTGACTGGGAGGATCGATTCAGGCGGTAGACTTTGTGTAAGTTTCATTATTTGCAGAGTTCGGAGTGAGAATTATGGGAATATTGACCACTTGTATCGGTGCCTTTCCAAAACCCGCCTATGTTCCGGTGATAGACTGGTTCACCTCAGATTTTGCAACAAACACCAGCCGTGCTACGGATATCTACGAAAGTCTCCTGAGTGCCGCAGACGATTCGGCTGAAGATCTTTTTAAAATTGCAACTGAAGAGATCATTAAGGATCAACTAACTGCCGGTATCGATATACCAACAGATGGAGAAATTCGCAGGGAAAACTACATCCACTACCATTGCCGTCATTTGGATGGCATCGATTTTCAGAATCTAACCAAAGCGAATCTGCGAAACGGCGCATACGAAACATCTTTACCGACTGTCATCGGAGCGATAAAACCGTGCGGCGACCATTTTTTGATCCATGACTTCAAGGTTGCGCAATCATTTACAGATCGTCCGATCAAATTGACAATCCCGGGTCCACTGACCATCGCCGACACCACGGCGGATGAACACTATGGTGACACGAAAAAATTGGGTGAAGATCTGGCCGATGCCATCAATTTTGAGGTTCGCTCTTTGGCGGACGCCGGCTGTAAATTCATTCAGATCGATGAGCCGTTATTTACCCGAAAAATCAAGCAAGCCCTTGATTTTGGCGTTGATCACTTGGCTCGTTGTTTTAAAGGAGTGCCGGCTCATGTAAACAGAGTGGTTCATATGTGCTGCGGGTATCCAAGATTTCTGGATGATGATGGATATCATAAAGCAGATCCTCATGCATATTTTGATTTGGCAGATGCCATGGATGCGGCCCCCATCGATCAAGTCAGCATAGAAGATGCCCACCGTCACAATGACCTTGCGCTGCTGGAAAGATTTAAGAAGACCACTGTCATTTTAGGGGTGGTGACAGTTGCCCAAAGCCGGATTGAAACGGTTGAAGAAATCAAAGATCGTTTGAAGGAAGCATTTGACCATATCGATCAAGATCGGCTAATGGCAGCTCCGGACTGCGGTTTGGGGTTGCTTGGACGCGACTTGACGGTAAAGAAACTCACCAACCTCTGCCAGGCCGCCCACAGTTTTTAGACGATTCTTTGTAGAAAATTGATACGCTAAAATTCATCGTCGCCGGTAAAATGGCCCTCATCGATTCAGCCTGTAATACCGCCAGCGCGTCATTACTGAGCTTTCCGCGAATTTTAAATTTCACGACACCGTCTGAAGGAAGTTTCTTTAAAATCCGGCCCTGGCCGTCGCCTCATGACCCTCGGTCGAAACGGTAGATCAAAACCAAGGTGGGTATCAGCAACAAAAAGGATACGGGCTACACCCATCGGAGCAACCTTTCCAGTTCTATATTGCGAAGCGTAACGTTCGGTCTTACACAAAGTGCGATTTTTCTTCCTTCAGAAATCAACCTGCGCAATTCTGTGGTTACCACGCGCATGCGGTCGTATGTGTTGATATCAAAGTTGTTTTGTCTTTCCTTAAAAGTGCGCCCATGTCCTGATGGTATGGGAATGTGTTGCCCCTCGGCAAGAGTATCACACAGCGCAACGCGGCCTTGCTCGAATACGATAAGACGTTTTCGCTTATCGTTGTCGTTTCGCGTTTGCCATGCAAGCGACGATTCCGATACCAGACAAAACCATCTGGCCCGGCGGATCAGATGAAAACTTCTGCAAATAACATTCTCCAGCATATCTGAAACTGTTTCCGGTGCCCAGATCCATTCTTTCTTAGCATCCGTATCCGCTTCTGGAGTTTCCGATTCCGGCTCGTCGCATTCATCTTCTTCCAGTCGCCGGCGCCATATCAGCGTACCGAGTATCCTCACGGCTTGACTAACTGACTTGGTGTTGAATATCTCTTTGTGTCGTTCATAAAACACTTCAAATCCGGGTTTGAAAAGATCGATTTCAGGCGAATATTCGGGTGGTATGCCCATCGCTGCAGCACCGATGTGGGGATTCGGCAACTCTTTAAATCCGGATTCCAGCAGTTCAATAATCGCTGAAATCGGCTTTAATGCCTTTTTATTCGGCATAGGGCCTATGGGATATAGACAATTTGGTTTTAAAGCGTACTGCCGGAAATCCCGTGAACAAAATCCAACGGCTCGATTATTGTTATTTAGCGCAATGTTGTACGTCGGAGAATGCTGTTTGATATCATCCGATTCTAAAATTGCTGCTTCCACAGCCGATTCGGTAACGGTCACGTCCAGGTCTCTCGCCTGGCTGAGCATTTCGAGCATATGTTCCGGATGTCGTCGCTTTTTCTGAAAATAGCTATTCACTCTTTTTTTGAGCGACTTTGCTTTGCCGATGTAAAGTAAGTCGCTGTTTGACCGCCGCATTCGATAGACGCCCGGCGTATCGGGTAAAATAAGGCGCGTTTGCGGATTCATGGGAAAAACTCTTGTGGCATTGGAAGCAGACGGATGGGTAGCCAGCCAGTGGAGAAGTTCCTTCCACGTTCGGATGCCCTTTTTTTCTTCTAGTAGTCTTACGGCATGTCGCCAGATGCGTTCGGTAGCCGTCGTATGGTGAATACACCGTCTTTCTTTCGGCACTGTGTAGCCGAAGTATCCGGCTACGGCTCGGAGACTTTTACGCGGCAAACCGGGAAGTATGCTTTCTGCGATTTTGTGGGTACATATCAGTTGGAATGGAAACGGCGTTTCCGGATCGACGAGTCGGTGAAGCCATCTAAGAAACGGTTCTTCGTACCGGGAAAAATGAATCACAGCCGGGCAAACGTTTGAGTGATTTACCGCAGCAATTTCATTCGCTGTTTTTGCAAGCCATTTCCAGGCTTCTTCAGGTGGAATAGAGACACATTGATTTTCAGAAGTAATACCGGTTATTTTCTGAACCTGTCTCGGTATCTCAACATCTTGTGGCAGGTTTATTAGAAAAGTATGACTCTTTTCAGGCGGCGTCTTTCTATCGCTACATGCACGGCTTCGCATCCAACCGATTTCCAAAAGGTGCCCTTTTGACGGATTCGCTCCGGTTGCCTGACAATCAATTAGCAAGACATCAAGACTCTTCAACAACCCCATCGGTTGGTCCTGTTCCTTAGTAATTTCTTTCATAAATCTCATTTTGAAAACTAACCAGCGGGCCATGGGCCTTTCAAGCTAGCTCGGCCTTTACGTAAAACCGCATTGTTTTTCCCGTCTGGTTCATCCTGTTGTTATCTGAAAAGCCTGATTGAGTAAATAAAATATAATTAAACCATAATACATGCCCGCATGAATAACGGGGATTTTATGGTATTTTAATTGAATCTATGATTTATTTGATTTTCCTTGCGGTGGCGTTCTGGATGGAAATTGAATTTGTTTCCTATTTTAAACTGTAATGAGATATTCGGTTTTTCATATTTCAGGTAGAGAATAATCTCTGTTAACACCATCGAACCATTTAAACCATATAACCAAATAACATGGTCAAAGCTTGTCGCAAGTTTATTTGAAATACCAGCCATATAACCGAAAAATATCAATACCAAGAAAACAGGGCTTTTACCCTTTACTACTTTTGTTCGAAAGGTTTTAGCTACAGCGAAGGGCCAACTGCTGCCGAAGCAGAGTAACATAATAATTTCGAAGATTCCGGATGTATCATCCATGACAGTACTCCAACATTCTTTATTGAACCCTCGACTTGTGGGGGGCAGAGGTTAGAAAGCGCTGTTTGTAAATTTGCCGATAAGTGAACTAAAGTGATCCGCCAGAGGTCCGCCTTGGGCGGATCAACGATATAAATTGAGGACTTCCTCCAAGAGCCTTGGAAAGTTTCATTGCAATTTCGGCAGTAAAGTCTCTTTTGCCTCGATATATTTAATTCCGGGGCCGGATTCTTTACATCATTTTGGATAAGATTCGGTATTGACCTTTTTAACAGCAATTAGCGTGCCGAGGACAAAAGGCGAATTGAAGAACCATTCATACGAAACATAACCTTCTATCTTTATTGATTTTATTTAATTTTTGAGTTCAAGCGAGTGTGAAGGTGAGATGCTGAAAGTGTAAATGAAGTTGGCATTAATTGAGAGTGATTCTGTAAATTTTCTTGGCAGAACGGGATCGGTCCCGATATTTTAATTGCTGCGCTCAGATCCATCGGTGCCAAACGCTGCTGTGAGGATCCCTAGGAGCGACCGAGAAATTTAGAGCGTATTGGTGACCTTTTAACAGAAAATTGGTCTATAGGTTGTCAGTAGATTCTTTTTTCGAGTTTTGGGGCGCGAGCTGTCAAGCTTTCGATTTTTCGTTTTGATTTGATGAGTTCTTCGGTGGTGGATCGAAGCCGGATGGAGATAAACTCTGCAAGCACCCGATAGATCATTAAAAGAAAGCTTGTTCGCTCGTCTTCCGACGGTAATCTGTCAGTAGCGGAAATATCCACGGCGAGGCACATGGTTTTTGTCATCGCCGTTACTGAGGCCGATCTTTCAAAACCATCTAAAAGACTTAGCTCCCCGAAAAGCATCCCCTCTTTTTCTAGCACAGTAAGAGGTACGCCTTTTTTTACCACACGTACCTTGCCTGAAAGCAGAAAATAAATCCACCGATCATTTTCTCCTTCTTTGATGATTGTCTCGTTAGCGTCGTATTCTCTGATTTTGCTAAGCTTGGCAAGTTGTGCAAGACTTTCCGTTTCAAATTTCTTCAGCCGAGGGATGGTCATTAATTTTTGAATATTTTGGACATTATCTTTTAAATATTTCGATTCAATCATGTGGGTCCCTCCTGCTTTCCATTGAAGAAAAAGGCGCTGTTTCAATGCCTCCCAGCATAATTCAGCAACAAACATGCCAGATATTTATCCCCTTGCGCCCATCTATCATTACATTTTGCATTTATAGAATATTGTTATGATAAAAGTCATAACAATCTGAAATGATTTAGAATGTTAAATTGATTGGATAGCGTTTAATAAAAAATATAAAAGTGATTTGATGTGAAGATTGAAGTTTTTTTAAACACAACTGTTAAAAAAAGTGGATAGGCTGTCAAATCGCTGTCAATTCAAGTTCAATTATCTCTCGAGGCAGAATTTTGACAGATTCTCATCGAATTCCACCGGATAGCACCCATCGAAGCAGGCTTTGCAGAAATTCATCTCCGGATCTTCAATATCGGTGGACGCCAAGAGCCCTCCGAGACTCAGGTACGCCAAAGAGTCGAGATCCAGAAAATCAGTAAGGTCTTTAACGGACATATTTGCGGCGATTAACTCTCCTTTTGTGGAAAAATCGATGCCATAGTGACACGGAAATCGATGCGGGGGGCCGGCGACTCGCATATGAACCTTGTTTACACCCAATTCTCTGAGTGTTTTAACTCTGGTTTTGGCCGTGGTACCCCGTATAATAGAATCTTCAATAATAACGATATTTTTTCCTTTTAACAACTCCTTTACGGGATTTAATTTTATGCGTACACCAAAGTCACGCATGCTCTGGGAAGGCTGAATAAATGTTCTTCCGACATAATGATTTCGAATCATTCCCGTTTCAAAGCGAATACCTGAAGCTTCTGAATATCCGAGCGCCGCATAGGTTCCTGAATCCGGGAACGGCATCACCAAGTCGGCTTCTACCGGCGACTCTAAGGCAAGCTGCCTGCCGTGGGCCTTCCTCATCAGATATACATTCTGTCCATGGATGGTACTGTCGGGTCGTGCAAAATAGATAAATTCAAAGATGCAAAAGGCTCGCATATCCGGAACCGGGCCTTGGATGCTTTTTAGACCCTCTTCGTCAATGATAACGATTTCTCCCGGGTTAAGCTCTCTAATAAACTCTGCCTGAAGCAAATCCAGTGCGCACGTCTCTGATGCGAGCACAAAACTTCCGTTCAATTTCCCTAAACAAAGTGGGCGGAAACCATACGGATCTTTGACGCCGACGACTTCTCCCTTACTTGTCAGCATTATGAAAGAAAAAGCACCTTTTAGCCTTTTAGCTGTTTCGATAAGGGCATCATCGAAACCATGGGATAGATTCTTTACGAAAAGATGCAGAAATACTTCGGTGTCCATCGTGGTCTGAAAAATAGAGCCGGATTCCTCAAGTTCGTTTCTCAGGGTGTGGGCGTTCACCAGATTGCCGTTTAAACCAACCGCGTATGATTTGTTCCGGTGTCTGACCACAAACGGCTGTGCATTGATGAGGACTGAGCTCCCGGTGGTTGAGTAGCGAACATGACCGATTGCGCTCCCCCCGCCTAATCGCTCTAAATGATCCATCGTAAAGACATCTGACACCAGTCCCATTCCTTTGTGAGATTCAATTCGATGATCCCTGGCCACAGAAATACCGGCGCTTTCCTGACCTCTATGTTGAAGTGCATACAGACCAAAATAGCCCAGCTTTGCTGCATCCGGGTGTTCGTAGATACCAAACAGTCCGCAGGATTCGCGTGGTTTAGATGGATGAATCATAAATTACCTCGAGTACTTAAATTTATCGGTCGAACATGATACTCTTGCAGCGGTTTGACGGATAGTTTTTTGCCCTTCAAGGCAGCGATCCCCTTACACATGGCCATTGCCCCGGCGGTTGTGGTTGCGTAGGGGATGTTAAATTTTATGGCAGCCCTCCGAATCATATATCCGTCCCGTACAGGCCCGGGCACATCGCCGGTGGCGGTATTAATGACAAACTGGATTTCTCCGTTTTTAATGGCATCTACAACATTTGGACGTCCCGCGGAGACTTTTTTAATCATCTGATTTCGAATACCGTTGGTTTTTAAGAAATCCGACGTACCATGGGTTGCCAGAATCCTAAAATCCAGATCATCAAAAAGCGTTGCGACGGGCAACACCTTTTTTTTATCAGGGTCTGCAACGCTGATAAAAACCGTACCGAAAACCGGTAGCGTCTGCCCGGCGCCCAGTTGGGCTTTTGCATAGGCGATGCCGAATTCTGCATCGATACCCATCACCTCGCCGGTGGATTTCATTTCCGGCCCCAATAGAATATCGACATCCGGAAACCGATCGAACGGGAGCACCGCTTCCTTTACGGAGATATGATTGGGTATCTTCTCTTTTTCGAGACCCAGTTCTTTAAGAGATTTGCCCAGCATGACTTTTGTGGCCAGTTTTGCTAAGGGCACGCCGGTTGCTTTACTGACGAATGGGATGGTTCTGGATGCCCTCGGATTTACTTCAAGTACATACAACTGCTTGTCTTTAATGGCATACTGAACATTCATCAGGCCGATGACATTCAGCTCAGATGCCATTGCCTTGGTCGCGGATGTTATTTCCTCAATGTTTTCGCCATCGATATCGTATGGCGGAAGCACACAGGCCGAGTCTCCCGAATGAACACCGGCCGCTTCGATGTGTTCCATAATACCGCCGATGATGGTGACATTCCCATCAGAAATCGCATCCACATCGACTTCAAAAGCATCTTCCACAAATTTATCGATGAGTACGGGATGCTCCGGAGACGCTTGGATCGCAAGCTGGGTAAAGCTCTCCAGTTCTTTACGGTCGTAAACGATTTTCATGGCTCTTCCTCCCAGCACATAGGAGGGGCGGACAATCACCGGATATCCGATCTCCTCTGCGACGATCAGCGCTTCATCCACAGAAACGGCCGTGCCGTTTGCCGGCTGAACCAAGTTAAGTTTTTTCAACATCGCTTGAAACTGCTCTCGATTCTCTGCGCGGTCAATACTTTCAGGTTGTGTACCGAGTATCGGCACACCGGCCTTTGCCAATGGAACCGATAAATTCAAGGGTGTTTGTCCACCGAATTGAACAATCACTCCCATGGGCTTTTCCGACTCTACAATATGAAGTACATCTTCTTTGGTCAGCGGCTCAAAGTAAAGCTTGTCTGAGGTGTCATAATCCGTGCTGACGGTTTCCGGATTGCTGTTTACCATGATGCTTTCGATGCCTTCTTCCCGAAGCGCAAACGAAGCGTGGACGCAGCAGTAATCAAACTCGATACCCTGTCCGATCCGGTTGGGGCCGCCACCCAGAATCATCACTTTCTTTCGGTCGGATACCCGTGCTTCTTCTTCTGTTTCGTAGGTAGAATAGTAGTAGGGGGTCGCGGCCCTAAATTCTGCTGCACAGGTGTCGACCAGCTTATAAACCGGCCGGATGTTTAACTCTGTTCTGCGCTTCTTTACAGCTTCCTCGTCGGCGCCGGTTAAATGGGCGATTTGTCGATCGGAAAATCCAAATGATTTCGCCTTCCGAAGCATTTCTTCCGGTAAATTTTCATCGAATTCACGGAGCCGCTGTTCCAATTCTACGATCTGCTTGAGTTGGTGAACAAACCACGGATCGATGCCTGTTAGTTCATAGACGGTGTCGATGGATATTCCCATTTGCAATGCATGGCGTAAATAAAAAACCCTCTGGGAATTGGGTGTTGCCAGTTTTTGATCGATGTCCGAGGTCGAGGCGATCTTTTCGATTTCTTTGCCATCTGCCCCCAAGCCATATCGACCAATTTCAAGAGATCGCAGCCCTTTTTGGAGTGCCTCTTTGAAGTTTCTTCCGATGGCCATGGTCTCACCGACCGATTTCATAGCGGTGGTAAGACTGTCTTTTGTTTCCGGAAATTTTTCAAAGGTCCAGCGGGGGATTTTGACCACGCAATAGTCGAGTGTCGGTTCAAAGGATGCCAGCGTTTCACCGGTAATATCGTTTGGAATTTCATCGAGTGTGTATCCCACCGCCAATTTGGCTGCAATTTTGGCGATGGGAAACCCGGTTGCCTTTGAGGCAAGGGCTGAACTGCGGGACACTCTTGGGTTCATTTCTACAACGATCATTTCGCCGGTTTGTGGATGTATCGCAAATTGAACATTTGAACCGCCGGTATCTACACCGATTTCCCGCATAATATCGATGGATGCGTTTCGCATCTGTTGGTATTCCTTGTCACTCAACGTTTGAGCAGGCGCTACGGTGATGCTGTCTCCGGTGTGGATTCCCATGGGATCCATATTTTCTATGGAACAAATAATGACCACATTGTCAGTGTGATCCCGCATGACCTCCAATTCATACTCTTTCCAGCCCAAGACCGATTCTTCGAGCATGACTTGATGAATCAGGCTTGCATCCAGGCCGCTTTTGGCGATTTGGGAAAGATCCTCTGAATTGTAAGCCACCCCGCCGCCGGTTCCCCCCAAGGTATAACTGGGCCGTACAATGATCGGATACCCAATGTCTTCAGCGATTGCCCATACCTCTGCCAAGGAATTTGCAAAACCGCTTTTGGGAATGCGAAGCCCGATCCGTTCCATTGAATGGCGAAACCGATCTCTTTCTTCGGCTTTCCGTATCGATTCAAAGGACGCACCGATCATCTCCACACCGAATTTTTCAAGGCTCCCCATTTTTGCCACTTCCACCGCCGTATTTAATCCTGTTTGACCGCCAATTGTAGGAAGCAGTGCTTGGGGACGTTCTTTTTCAATAATCATTTCGACGAAGTCCGGAGTAACCGGCTCGATGTACGTCCGGTCCGCAAATTCAGGGTCGGTCATTATGGTGGCGGGATTGCTGTTTACCAGCACCACTTCATATCCTTCTTCTTTAAGCGCTTTGCATGCCTGGGTACCGGAATAATCGAACTCACAGGCCTGGCTGATGATGATCGGGCCTGCGCCAATAATGAGGATTTTCTGAATGTCTGTGCGTTTTGGCATGGCGTTATTTTTATTGTTTTATATCTGCAAACTTTTCAAAAAGATATCTCGCATCGTGAGGACCGGGTGATGCTTCGGGATGGTATTGCACGGCAAAGAGGGGGAGTTTGCGATGTCGAAATCCTTCAAGGGTGTTATCGTTTAAGTTGATATGGGTGATTTCGATATCGTTTGAATCCAGTGTGTTGATATCCACTGCAAACCCATGATTTTGCGATGTTATCTCAACCCGTCCGGTTTGGAGGTTTTTTACCGGCTGATTAGCTCCGCGATGGCCGAATTTTAACTTAAAGGTTTTACCCCCCAAAGCGATGCCTAACAGCTGAATACCGAGGCAGATGCCGAATATGGGTCGGTAATCCAACAGATTTTGGATGGTTTTTACAGCATGTTCGACCGGCTCCGGATCACCAGGACCGTTGGATAGAAAAATCCCATCAGGAGAAATGGATTTCACAACGTCGGCAGAAGTGGTTGCCGGAAGCACGATCACTTCACATCCTGTATATTCCAAGCATCTGAGAATATTATATTTTATTCCAAAATCAAAGGCGACGACAGCGCGCCTTTTGCCTGAATATTTCCAGATCGAGTTGTTCAGCGGTATGTCAGGGTCCAATGGAATGCGTTTCCCATCTGACCAATAATACGCTGTTTTTGTGGTAACCACACTGGCCAGGTCTTGCCCGCTCATACCGGAGATCCTATTTGCCTTTTTGACCAGTGAAATCGGGTCGAGGTCCTCTGTGGAGATCACAGCCCGCATGGCGCCGGCAGTGCGAATATGACGGGTGAGTGCACGGGTGTCCAAATCTTCCACACCGAGAACACCGTGCTTTTTCAAATAATCTGCCAGAGTTCCTGTGGATCGGTAATTACTGGGATAACGCTGGTACTCTTTTACCAGAAATGCTGAAACCTGGATCCGATCAGACTCCACATCCTCTGGATTAACCCCGTAGTTGCCTACCAGTGGATAAGTCATGGTGACCATCTGGCCCCGGTACGACGGATCGGTGAGAACCTCCTGATATCCTGTCATGCCGGTGTTAAAAACAATTTCACCAGAGGTTTCTCCAGGACCGGTAAATGACCGGCAAGGGAAGGTGCGTCCATCCTCTAAGGCAAGCTGTGCTTTCATCATTCCTTTTGTTCTAATGGATCGTTTTCAACAAGATTCCAAATCCCGCAGGGGCAAGCCCCTGCACAAAATCCACAGCCAATGCAAAGGGTCTCATTTACCACGTATTCATATTCGATGTCATCCATTTCTTTTTTGCTGATGGCGCCTTCGGGACAGGTGCTGATGCATATGCCGCAGTCACGACATGCACCGCAAGAGGAGCACTGGGAGCCGCAATGTTCCATGTCTTCAAAACGGGTGATTCGAGGATCGAAATATTCCAGGGAGATGCGGCTTCGATCAATGATTTGTCGATTCGTAACCATGGGCCGTTTTCCTTCCAGCATTTCCGAAACGGCGGTCGCTGCTTTTCTTCCAGCACCGATGGCGTCGGTTAGAAGCCCCGGTTTCACCACATCACCGATGGCAAAGATTTTGGGTTCGGAGGTTTGAAAGAATTCATTAACCGCAATAAAGCCTCGCTCTGTTGTGATATAGTCCGGCAGAAACTCCAGATTCGGGCGGTCACCGATGGACAGTACAACCGTATCTGCGGGCATGCTCTCTCCGTTTGTCAGCTTCACCCTTTTTTTCGCGATGGATTTTACAAAAACAGGCCACCGAAACTGGGCGCCGATTGCCTCCGCGGCTTTCCGTTCTGTACCAAAAGAAGCGGGTTCCTGTATGTCGATTAGGGTGATTTCCTTTGCCCCGAGCCGATGTGCTTCGGTGGCAACGTCACATCCCACATTACCCGCACCGATGATAATTACCCGTCGGCCCGGTTTGATACGATTTATTTTGGCTTGCATAAGGAAATCAGATGCCGGTATCATTTTTTCACTACCGGGAACGGTCAGCAGAATCGGATTCTGCGATCCGGTTGCGATCACCAGGAAATCAAAATCTTCTTTCAGTCGATCGATGTCTTCTTTTTGTATGCCTTGCTGAAGATGAACGTGGGGGATTACGTCTCTGATTCGCTCCAGCTCAGCAGATACCACCGTTTCGGGAAGACGGCTTTCCGGGATGACCGAAGCGATCTTTCCTCCTAAAATTTTGGCCATGTCATAGACAACCGCTTCATGTCCCCGCTGGCGAAGCTGCCATGCTACAGAAATTCCACCGGGCCCTCCACCGATAATCGCTATCCGCTTTCCGCTACTGGGAGGGAGTACCGATATCTTCGCATTAATGCTTGCTTTGCCGAGTTGGGTGATATCAACCGAGGCCATGTTCGCCGACTGCCTCGTGCACGCTTCCATACACAAATTCGGACAAAGATACCCACATACGGTGGCCGGAAATGGGGTGTAGGCTAGGGCCATATCCACGGCTTCGTCCACACGGCCATCTCGGATCAGTCGCCACCGGTCGTGCACCGGAATTCCGGTGGGACACGTTGCCTCACAAGGGGGCGCGTACTTGCGATTTTCCCACACCGGCACAAATCGCCGCAGGGATCCTGTGGTAATCAGTGATATCGGACTCCGATCGATACGTGTTAAATCGCCAAAGAGACCGTCTTTACCCAGTTCCGTATCCCATACTTCTTTTCGAAACGATCGGATGGTACGGCGTTGGTGTGCAATTCTTTCCTGGGGAGATCTGGAAGTGAGCAACTGCCATCCCTCAGGGTCCGCGAGTGCACTAAACAGCTCAGTGCGACCGATCCGTTCAAGAAAGTGTTTTAGATTGCTCGTCAGCCAGTTCCAATCTTTTTCTGAAATGGGAATCAACTTGGCATCTGTTTGACTGAATCCGTCATGAGGTCCTCTGAAGAATACCTTGCCGCTGACCATACCGACAAGCGGCCGATACCCGAGAACATTGTCTTTGTTTTGAGGATTCACACCGCACACGACGGCAAGTCCGCCGGCCATAAATTCACCGAAATAATCGCCAACCGACCCAAGGACCCAAAGTTCAGGCGGATCAAATCGGGGATTGTGTTTTGTCATGGTCATTCCGCGGGCGCCAAGGTTCCCTGCCACATAAATTTTCCCCTGGGCCATGGCGTTTCCCGTGCCATTTGCCGCGTTCCCGTGAACCACGATGTGCGCACCGGCGTTTAGCCACCCTAAGTCGTCTGACGCAGGGCCCAACACTTCAATAAACGTGTTGGAAAATCCCATGGATCCGACCCGCTGGCCCGTATGGCCCTGAATTTTAACATGGATCTGCTCGTTATCTTTGTCCCAAAGCCGGCCGCCGATGCCGTGCTGTCCGAATGCATGAACGTTTATTTCTCGATATCCGTCGTCAACAGCGCTTTGAATACTTTCCTCCAAAACGCGAGAGTCGATTCGAGCACCGTCCTGTTTTCCTGAAATGAGGTGATATTGTTTTTTTTCTTTTTTGTTCATCGTCATGCCTATACCACATATTTGATATTTAACCGCTCCGCTGTATGATGGTCATTGATTCCAAGGGCATCCGACATACCGATGGGCAGCGATGTGGAACGACCCAGCGGGGCTACGATTTTTTTGAGCTCCGTATCAAAGCTTAAAAAAACATCCACAATTCGTTGAGCGACCTCGTCCACATCGAGTCGACGGTAGAGGCGGGGGTCTTGGGATGTAATTCCCTTTGGACAGAGCCCAATGTTACAGATATTACATCGGTCAGATTCTGATCCGAGACAGCCTGCTGCGGCTTGCATGATGTATTTTCCCACCTGAACGCCGCTGGCCCCCAGCATAATCAGCGCTGCTGCGTTGGCAGCGAGATTTCCGCTTTTGCCGACACCGCCACCCGCAAAAAGCGGGATTTCGTTTTGCATACCCAACTCCACAAGTGTCAGATACGCATCGCGAATATTGCTGGCAATCGGATGTCCCATGTGATCCATGGATATGTTGTAGGCCGCTCCGGTTCCGCCGTCTTCGCCATCGATGGCCAGCCCACCTGCAAAGGAGTTACGGGTTAGATTATTGAGTACGGCGAGGGCCGTCGAGGTACCGGATATTTTGGGATATACGGGAACACGGAATCCCCAGGCCATGTA